>DATFQP010000345.1:0-10602 GCA_035264145.1 Propionibacteriaceae bacterium | reverse complement strand
GTTGCCGATCAGGCTCGCCATGGCGTTCGGCGACGAGCAGTCCATCCGGATCTTGCCGTCGGTGTCCAGTGTCATGAACGACCATTGCGGATCGACTCGTGGATTGACGACGGTCAGGTCGATGCCCAGCCGGTCGGCGATATAGCCCCAATATTGAACGCTTGCTCCGCCCATCGGATCAGCGCCGATATGGACCCCGGCGTCGCGGATGGCTTCGAGATTGAGGGCGTTCTTCAAGTCCTCGCAGTATTGACCCAGATAATCGAACCTTTCGATCTGTGAGGCGATCTGATCGAACGCGGTCCGTTTGATTGGCGAGGGATCGGCGAGCAGGGCGTTGGCGCGGGCGGCGATCACGCTGGTCGCATCCGTATCGGCCGGGCCGCCGTGCGGAGGGTTGTACTTGAAGCCACCGTCACGCGGAGGATTGTGGGACGGCGTCACCACGATGCCGTCTGCGGTGTCCTGCCCGGAGCCCGTCGAATGGCCGGCGTTGTACACCACGATCGCTCGGGACACCGCCGGCGTGGGCGTGTAGTCGTCGTCGCCCTCAGCCCGCACCTTCACCCCGTTGGCACACAGGACCTCTAGAGCCGTCGTCCAGGCCGGCTTGGACAAAGCGTGGGTGTCCTTGCCGATGAACAGCGGACCGGTGATGCCCTGGCCCGCCCGATACTCCACGATCGCCTGGGTGGTCGCCGCGATGTGCGCGTCGTTGAACGCGATCTCCAGGCTCGATCCCCGGTGACCTGAAGTACCGAAGGAGACCTGCTGGTCGGGATTCTCCGGATCCGGAGTCCGGTCGTAGTAGGCACTGATCACCGCATCGACGTCGATCAGGTCTTCGGGTAATGCCGGCTGTCCTGCGCGTGGGTGAGCCATGGCAGACATTCTGCCCATCAGGGCGGTCGGTGGGGAGTGGCCGCGACAAAGTGCCCACTCCGCGGCGTCGGCCGCGGCGGGGCCCGTCTCGGAGCCACACCGCGACTTTGACAGGATGATTGCCATGAGTTCGTCGAGTTTCAGCCGCCACGGTGCTGTCGACCTGTCGCAAGTGGCGGAACGGGCAAAGCAGGGGCGGCCGGCCGCGCCAGGAGCTACGGGCGCCTCGTACGTCGTTCAGGTCACCGAGCAAACCTTCGAAGCCGAGGTCATCCGCAAGTCGGTCAAACACCCTGTGGTCGTGGAGCTGTACTCACCGCGGGTGTCGACTGGCCAACAGCTCTCAGACGCGCTGGCTGCGCTGGCTGCGGAGGCCGCAGGTCGATTCCTGCTGGCCCGGGTCAACGTCGACACCGCCCCGGGCATCGTGCAGGCTCTCGCACTGCAGGCCGTGCCGACGGTCATCGCCGTGATCGGTGGCCAGATTGCCCCGCTCTTCCAGGGCGTCTTGAGCAAGGAACAGGCCAACGCCTATATCGAGCAGCTCCTCAAGGCGGCCGTCACCAATGGCATCGTCGGCAGGGCGGACCCGGTCGGCAGCCCGGTGAGCGACGCCGGTCCGTCTGACGAACCGGTGTCCGACCCCCGCTTCGCAGCCGCCGACGAGGCCCTGGAGAAGGGCGATTTCGGCGCTGCGCTGGCGGAATTCGACAAGCTCCTGAAAGCGAATCCGAATGATGCGGAGGCCAAGGCCGGCAAGGCTCAGGTCGGCCTGCTGGCCCGTGCCTCGGCCGTTGATCCGCAGGAGGTCCTCACCCGAGCCACGACATCGGATGCTCGTGACGATCAGCTTGCCGCGGCGGACGTTGAGATGGTGACCGGTCAGGTCGACGCAGCCTTTGATCGCCTGCTTGGACAGATCCGGCAGACCTCTGGTGAGGACCGAAACACCGCCCGGGTTCGATTGCTGGAACTTTTCGAGACGCTGGGGAACGCCGACGAGCGAGTGCTCCGCGCCCGCCGTGAACTGATGGCGGCGCTGTTCTGACTTCTCGACCCGACGCGACGGCCGACGCGACGGCGAGAAGTGCGATCCCGGTCCCGCCGACCTAGTAAAGGTCGGGTCGACGGTCCCGCCGGGCGTCATTATGAGGGCCGATCCCTTTCTCTTGCGCGAGGTGAGGATCGACGTCAGCCAAGAGGACGCGGGCCTTCGCGTGCTCAGCACCGTCACTCGCCGGACCGGCCAGCGGGAAGCCGTCCGGACCCACGATCACACTCCCGCCTATCCACTCCTGGCCGCGCTCCACCCCGCAGCGATCGGCGATGATGAGAAAAACGCGGTACGTGCCAGCGAAGGCCTGTGCCTTGATCACTTCTAGCGGCCGCTCGCCCGATGGGCGCGCAAGCTGTGGCCAGTTGGCCGGGACGGTGATGAGCTCGGCGCCCAGGTCGGCGGCGATCCGGATCCACTCCGGAAACTCCTGGTCGTAGCAGATCATCGGCGCGACGCGACCGGCAACAGTGTCCACCACGACTGGCCGCTTCGTGCCCGGTGTGAAGAACTGCGGTTCTGATCCCCAGAGGTGGACCTTCCGATAGAGGGTGAGGACCTCTCCGGCCTGGACCACGACCGCACTGTTGAACACGTCGTCGCCGCTTGCCTCGCAGAGCCCGCTGACCAGGACGCAACCGAGTTCCGCCGACAGTCGGGTCAGCCAGCCGACGAATCGGCCGTCAACAGGCTGCGCCGCTCGTCGAGCCTCGGCCGCGGTCCCGAAGCAGCTGCCTGATGATGCCAGCTCGGGCAGCACGACCAGCTCGGCTCCTTGGCTGACTGCTTGCCGCACGGCATCCTCGAGCCGTTGCTGAGTCCCGGTGGTGTCATCGATGTCCAGGGCGACCTGGCAGGCCGCCACCCGGACCGTCTGATCAGTCGTCGTCGGTCGCCGTTCCCATAACCGACGCCGGGGCGAGATAACCATTCGGGTCGATCACCCATCCCGCCTTGCGGGCCCGCTCCACCACCGCCTCATCCCACTCCAGGCGCACTCGACCATCGCTGCCGTTGACCACGAGCAACTCCCCCATGTCCGAATCGGCCGGACGGCCGAGCCCCGTTTCAACGAGTTCGAACGAACGCCAGCTGCCAGGCGGAACGGACAGCGTGTCCTGCGGTCCGAGTTCAACGGTCCGCTCGTCGGCGCCGCGATTGAGGGTCACGCGCCAACGCCCTGCCTTGCCGACCAACACCTGGGTCTGGTCGTGCCGATGGGTGAGCATGCCGTCGCCGACTCGAGCTCTGAGCCAGGTGAGGTTGAAGTGGTGAGGCTCGTGCAGCCGCGGTGTGGCTCGCCGGTCTTCACTCATGCCGTAGCCGATCACGAGCGCAAGCTCCGCGCCGCCGCCGGGCAAAGCGGAGCACAGGAACGGTCGCGGCACCCAGAACCGATCGGCATTCTGGGTCACCCGTTCCAGCATCTGGGCCGGCGTGTACGGGGTCAGTTCGTCGATGTCGATCTGTTTCATTGGCTTGATCAACTCGACGTCCTGCGGAAGCTGATCACCTGCCACGGTGTCGACGAGCCGGTTGTCGGCGGTGAGGTAGAGGCCGTACGACTCCGCCTCCTTGAGCACCGACGGACCCCAAATGATCCCACCCGTGACATCGTGCCCGAGCACGGTCAGCAGGATGCCGTCGTCGGGGCCTACGTTGGTGAAGCCGCGGAAAATCCAAGATGGCACGGAGATGACGTCACCGTCGGTAGACAGGTACTCGCCCTGCTCCCCGGCCGCGCCCCAGCGGATCAAGAACTCGCCACCGAAGTTGATGAAAACCTCTGCCGTGAAGTGCAAATGTAAGTTGTTGGTCACGCCGTTCGGCATGCCGGCGGCGCCGAGGTTGAACCCGTGATTTTCCTCCAGGTTGACGTACTGCTCGGAGTTCTGCGAGACACCCACGCCGATGAACGAGTAGTTCTGCTTACGGTCGGAACCGGGTGTCCGGCAGTCGATGAATGCCGAGTTGCAGGGAACCCAGTCCGTTCGCAGAATCGTCCTGCGTTTCAATTCCTCCGCCGAAACGGTGTTGTCGAGCATTGGCCTTTCCTTTCCGGCTGTCGTCCGCCCGCCTCGTGTCAGTAGATGTTGGCGCTGATCTGCGCGTTGTCCCCGCGTTTGCCGTTGATCTGGGCCCGCAGAGCGATCTCGTCGTACACCCGCACCTCTTTCACAATGCGGCCCTCCTGGATGAGGAATTGTGAAGATCCGAGCACTTCGATGACCTCGTTCGTCAGCGGACCGAAATGCGGGGCGCCGTCGTATCGCCCGACGAATTTCCACGTGATCGCGATCCGCAGGCCGGCGTAGCGAGTGGCGAAGTTGGTCGCGATGTCACGGATCTCGAACTGCCCAGCCGGAAATGGTGCCAGGAAGTTGAGCAGCGAACGCTGGTAGCCGTCCGGGCGGATGACCGTCCGGTCGCCGGTGGTGTGCAATACCAGGTCGCGGATCACGAAGTTGTGGACCTGAGCCAGATTGCGCTGGTTCCAGACCAGATCGATGAAATCGAGCACCATCTCGCATTCAGGCCGGTAGTCGTCCGGGCGTGGGCCACTGTCCCCGCACGTCAACACATCAGCGGGTGCCGGTTGGGTGAGTGAGCCCTGGAAGCCCTGGAACGTCAGGGCTCGACCTTCGGCCTCGGGGTCGCCGCCGGTCTGCAGGACCGTGGCCAGCCGGTCGCGGATCACCCACTCCTCCACCATCCGACCCTTGCGGTAGAGGCAGTTGGCGATCGTGCGGCTGCGGACATCGCGAATCTGCCCGTCCTCGATGAGGGAGTCGGCTGACAAGACCAGGTGGGAGCTCAGAAAGGCCTCCCTGCCGCGGCGCTCCCAGACCACATCCTCTGCCTGACCCACCCGGGAAGGAGTCGCGGCGATCCGCATCAGGCTGCCCTGGATGACACCGTCACGGCTGGTGGTCGTCCCGAGCGCACCGTGGACGATCGCGTTCGGTTCATAGTTCTGCTCGATGAAGGAGACGTCTCGGTTGACCCAGATCAGGTCAGTCACTTCCCGGATGAAGTCGTCTGGGTCCCGGTACGGCGCATATGCCACTTTGTCGAGTTGGCCATCGTCGAGTTCGCTATTGTTCCCGTCCGCTCGCCCGTCATCGGCCACGAAAGGAGTGTATGCGTATGCACGAGCTGTTGACAAACAGCGGCCGGTGGGATCATCATGGTCGCCGCTTCACCGGGGCGCGGCCCAAGGTGTTCCGCGGCCTAAACCGCGTAGGGTAGACGACGTGGCGGTAGGCGGCATCGCTGCGCCCCTCGACTCGCTCTACGAGTAGCTGGGCGGCCTCACGCGACATTTTGTCCAAGTCGAAGGCAATGGTGCTGAGCTTGACCAGAGCCCAGTCAGCGGTGGGCAGGTCGTCGAAGCCGACAATGGAGACATCGCCGGGCACTGTGATACCGAGCTCGGCAGCGGCATTGAGCGCCCCGAGGGCCACGACATCGTTGCCACAGATGATCACGGTCGGCCGTAAGTGTCCGGACAACAGCTTCGCGGTGCCGTCATATCCGGTCTCGAAGTCGAAGGGGCCATGCAAGGCGCGGTCGGGCTGGATGGTAATCCCCGCCGAGCCGAGTTGGTCGCGGATGCAGGTCTCCCGATTCACCCCGGTACTGGTGTTCCGAGGTCCGAAGATCCCCGCCACCTCATGATGCCCGAGCGCCACAAGCTCCGTCACCATCTCTTCAACTCCAGGCAGCGGATCAACAGTCACCGAGTCTGCCTCCACCGCCGAAGACGTTCGGTTGAAGTAGACGAAAGGAATGGATCGGTCGCGGAGCCGGATAGGGAGGATGGAATCTGTGGTCGTCGTCGTCAGCAAGACCCCGTCCAGACCGTTGGCCACGATCCGATCGGCGATGGGGCCTGCCTCGGACGACTCGGTCATGAGGACCAACTGGTATCCCACCTCATCAAGCGCCTCATGCATCGGAGCCATGACATGTTGGTAGAACTGGTTCTCCAGATCGGTGAGCAGCAGACCGAGCCGGCCAGATCGGCCCATCGACAAGGCCCGGCCGGTGGCACTCGGTACATAACCCAGAGCTGCTGCCGCTTCGCGTACCCGTCGCTTCGTCTGCTCCGACACCTTGGTGCTGTCGCGCAAGGCCCGGGACACCGTCGGTTGGGAAACCCCGGCGAGCCGAGCCACCTCGTGGCTGGTGACCATCCAACGCCTCCTTGTGGCCACCCCCAGGGCTGCTGCACGGTGCGCTCAGCATAGCAACGGTGGACGGCTCGGCTTGACGAACACAGCAGAGTAGCTTTGGATTAGAGCATACGTATGTCTGCCCGCGCACACCATGAAGGAGCTGCGCCATGGCCTTGGAACTGAAGAGCGCACGTCCGGCGTCTGCTGACGAGAAAGCCCGACAACAGGTGCGACGTACCGTCGCGGAAATGGTTGCCCGAGATCCGTACCCGCGGTGAAGCGGCGGTCCGCTCGTATTCGCGAGACTTCGACCGCTGGGAACCGGCCTCCTTCCGGCTGAGCGACGAAGAGATCGATCGGCTCGTGCGATCGCTGCCACGGCAGGTCATCGACGACATTGACTTCGTGCAGAATCAGGTGCGGAACTTCGCCTCGGTGCAGCGAGAGTCAATGCTCGACGTCGAGGTGCAAACGCTGCCCGGCGTATTCCTCGGTCACCGTCATGTTCCTGTCGGTGCAGTTGGCGCCTACATCCCCGGTGGGCGCTACCCGCTCACCGCCTCCGCCCACATGACCATAGTCACCGCCAAGGTTGCCGGTGTGCCCAGAGTAGTGGCCTGCACACCGCCGATTCACGGCGAGATACCGGCTGCCACGGTGGCCGCCATGAGAATGGCGGGCGCGGATGAGATCTACCTCCTCGGTGGCGTGCAGGTCGTGGCCTCGATGGCGCTCGGCACCGAGTTCCTGGACCGGGTCGACCTCATCGCCGGTCCCGGTAACGCCTACGTGGCAGAGGCCAAGCGGCACCTGTACGGCGAAGTCGGCATCGACCTGTTCGCCGGGCCAACTGAGATCTTGATCATCGCTGACGAAGCGGCAGACGAATTCTTGATCGCCGTCGACCTGCTGTCGCAAGCCGAGCACGGCCCGGATTCACCGGCGGTGTTGATCACCACCAGTGAGGAGCAGGGCCGCCGGGTGGCTCAGTTGGTCGACGAGATCCTGCCGGGGCTGCCGACCCGCGACTTCGCGGGCCCCGCCTGGCGCGACCATGGACGAATCCTGGTGTGCGACTCCCTGGACGAGGCGTATGCGGCTGGGGACGCGCTGGCGTTTGAGCACGTCCAGGTCTTCACCCGCGGCCCCCGGGAGGCCTTGGACAAGATGCGGAATTTCGGCGCGCTCTTCTTGGGCGAAAAGACGTGTGTCTCGTACGGGGACAAGGTGATCGGCACTAATCACGTCCTGCCGACCCTCGGCGCGGCCCGCTACACCGGTGGGCTCTGGGTGGGCAAATATTTGAAGACCGTCACCTACCAGGAGATCCGCAACGCGGACAGCAGCGCGGAACTCGGAAGGGTCTGTGGCCGTGCGGCTCGAGTCGAGCTCTTCGAGGGCCACGCCCGCTCCGGTGACGTCCGGGCATGGCGCCACGCCGGCGACCGGTACGACTGGATCGACGCGGCAACCGCCGCTCCGGCGTCCGGCACCGGGTGAGCAGCCTGGCCGGCCGTACGGCGCTGGTCACCGGCGGCGGGACGGGACTGGGTGCGGCGATCAGCCGCCGTCTGCACGCGGAGGGGGTCCGGGTGGTCGTGGCCGGTCGGCGGTCCGATCCGCTCCAGCGGTTGGCGGACGAGTTGGGTAACGGCATCCGAGCCGAGGTCTGCCACGTCGCTGATCCCGACAGCGTCGCCGATCTCGCCCGCCGACTCCGCGGCGAGCAGGTCTCGATTCTGATCAACAATGCTGGGATCGCCGGTCCGGTGGCGCCGTTGACCGAGATCGACCCGGATGCCTGGGACGAGGTGTTTGCGACGAATGTCCGTGGCACCTTTTTGATGTGCCGTGCCTTCCTGCCCGCGATGATCAAGCGGGCAGCGGAGACATCATCAAACTGGCATCGGTGTCCGGGAAGCGGCCGCTGATTCGCCGCACTCCTTACTGCGCGTCCAAGATGGCGGTGATCGGGCTCACCGCTATCCTCGCCTTCGAGGTCGGTCCGTACGGCGTGCGCGTCAATACCCTTTCGCCCGGACCGGTGGAGGGGGAACGAATGCACCGCAACTTCCGGTTGGAGGCCGAGCGAACGTCGACGACATACGACGAGGCCCGCGACGCCTTCGTCAACCGGTCCGCCCTGGGCCGGATGATCACCGAGGACGAGGTCGGGGAGGCCGTGGTCGCGATGCTCGGGATGCCAGGCATGTCCGGGGCCGACGTCGACCTGTCCGCGGGCATGGTGGCGTGACCGCCCCGCCGCTCAAGGGGCGGGTTCGCAACGGCGAGCAGCTTCTCGGGGTGCTGCTGCGGATGCCCGCCGAGGAGTTGGTTGAGATGCTCGGTCTGGCCGGCTTCGACTTTGTGGTGATCGACTGCGAGCACGGACCGGCCGACGTCATTGCGTTGCGGCAGCATCTGGTATTCGCTGAACTGCAGGGGCTGGCCGTGCTCGTACGCGTGGGCGCGGCGGAGCCGGCTCTCGTGCTGCGTGCACTGGACGCCGGTGCCCAAGGGGTGATCGCTCCGCACATCGACACCGTTGGGCAGGCGATCGCACTCGTCGATTCCGCGTACTACCCACCGGTCGGCAATCGCGGCTTCGCGACGTACGGGCGGGCGGGCCGCTTCGGAGGCGTGGACCCCGCCGAGCACCTAGAGGCCGCGCAGCGGAACACGTTGGTGTTCGGCATGATCGAGTCGCCCCTCGGAGTCGCGAATGCAGCCGACATCGCTTCGGTGTCGGGTCTCGACGGCATCATGGTCGGCACCGCGGACCTGCGGGCAGCCTCCACGACGGCGGATCTCGACCCGGTCGAGGCAATCCGGCAGGTACACGCGGTGCTCGCCCAGCGCGGAAACTTACGGATGGACATCGTCAACGGCGCCGAGCAGGCCCAGGCGTCCTTCGGCAACGGCGCCCAGCTCGTCGTCTTCAACATGACCGCCACGTTGATGGACCACCTGAGAATGCTGCGAGGAGCACGATGACCGGGATTCTGACCACTCACGTCGGGTCGCTGCCACGTTCGGCAGCGGTGACGGACGTGCTGTTCGCGGTCGAGCGCGGGGAGCCGGTTGACCCGACGGTGTTCGACGGGACGATCGGGACTGGAGTGGACGAGGCAGTGCGGCGACAGGTTGAGGCCGGCATCGACCTGGTCTCCGACGGTGAGATGGCCAAGATCAGCTACGCCACCTACATCAAGGATCGGATCACCGGATTCGCCGGCGATTCCCCTCGACGGGCTCCGGCCGACCTCGAAGATTTCCCGAGCTTCCTGGAACGCCAGGCAAAGGGCGGCGGCACGCCGACGTACCGGCGTCCGCGGTGCGTCGGTGAAGTGACCCCGATGACCCTCGAGCCGCTCGAGGACGACCTCCGACGCTTCGATGCGGCGCGGAATCGGTACGGCCACCCGGCCGGCTTCATGAACGCCGCATCACCTGGAGTGATCGCCCTGTTCCAGCCCAACGACTATTACCCGGACGACGACGCGTACCTCGAGGCGCTGGCCGAGGCGATGCGGCCCGAGTACGAGGCCATCGTGGCGGCGGGGGTGACGTTGCAGCTCGACAGTCCAGACCTCGGTCTCGGCCGCCACATGATGTACAAGGACCGCGACGATGCCGAGTACCTCGCGCGCATCGAGCGACACGTGGAAGTCCTCAACGCGGCTCTTCGCGACGTGCCCTCGGACCGAGCGCGGATGCACGTCTGCTGGGGCAACTACGAAGGTCCCCATCACCGCGACGTCGAGTTGGCGACGATCTTGCCGGTGCTCCTGAAGGCCAAACCTGCGGGCCTGCTCTTCGAGACGGCCAATCCTCGGCACCAGCACGACCTCGAGGCCTTCACCGATCACCGCGACCGCATCCCCGACGACAAGGTGCTGATCCCGGGCGTGATCGATACGACCACGAACTTCATCGAGCACCCGCACGTCGTGGCAAACCGGCTCCGAGGCTTCGTGGATCTGGTGGGCGCCGACCGGGTGATCGCCGGTACGGATTGCGGCTTCGCCACCTTCGCCGGCTTCGGTGCCGTTGACCCGGAGATCGTCTACGCCAAGCTGGCCACGCTGGCCGAGGGCGCGGAGCTCGCCTCCCGCCGGCTTGCGGCCGTTTCCTAAGAGTCCGTGTCCTAGGAGCGGGCGGACCCGGTCGACCGCCAGCGGGCGACGTGCTCGGTGACCTGGCGCGGCTGCTCGAGCGGAGACAGGTGACCGCAGTTCTCGAGAATGGCCAGCGTCGACGACCCGATCAGATGGTTCATCTCGACGTGCCTGGCCACGCTGCACAGGGCATCCTGCCGCGCCGAAACGATGAGCGTTGGGCAACGGATGGACCTCAGGGACCGGCGCTCGTCGAGGCGCGTCGCTTGCATGGCCAGCTGGGCGTCGAGGTGCGCCTCGCCGACCTTCTCGGCCATGTCGAGGGTGAGCTCGACCAGATCGCCGCGACCCCGGGCCGGTTCGCTCAGTA
>DATFQP010000344.1:0-2528 GCA_035264145.1 Propionibacteriaceae bacterium | reverse complement strand
GCGGGTTGCGGTGGTCTGACCGGGCGGAAGACTTCCGGACCGAGGTGCTGGGCCTGGTCAAAGCCCAGATGGTCAAGAACACGGTGATTGTCCCGGTCGGCGCCAAAGGTGGCTTCTATGCCAAGCAGCTGCCAAATCCCGTGGTGGATCGTGAGGCTTGGCTGAACGAGGGCCGGGCCTGTTATTCGCTGTTCATCTCAAGCCTGCTCGACCTCACCGACAACCTCGTCACCGGCGAGGTGGTCCCGCCGCCAGACGTCATTCGCTACGACGGCGATGATCCCTATCTAGTCGTTGCGGCCGACAAAGGCACCGCCACGTTCTCCGACATCGCGAACTCGATCGCGGTCTCCTCCGGCTTCTGGCTGGGGGATGCGTTCGCCTCGGGCGGATCTGCCGGTTACGACCACAAGGCGATGGGCATCACCGCCCGAGGGGCATGGGAGTCGGTGCGCCGGCATTTCCGGGAGATGGGTGTCGATTGCCAGACCGAGGACTTCACCTGCGTGGGCATCGGTGACATGAGCGGCGATGTGTTCGGCAACGGCATGCTGTTGAGCAAACATCTCAAGCTCATCGCGGCCTTCGACCACCGGCACATCTTCGTCGACCCCACCCCGGATCCGGATACCAGCTGGGCGGAGCGAGCCAAGCTGTTCGCCCTGCAGGGGTCGAGCTGGGCCGACTACGACTCCACACTCATCTCGGATGGCGGCGGAGTGTTTCCGCGTACGGTGAAATCGATCGAGATCACGCCGGCGATGCACAAAGCTCTCGGCATCCCGGCGGCAGTGGAATCGCTGACTCCGGCCGGCTTGATCAACGCCTGTCTCAAGGCGCCGGTCGACCTGCTCTGGAACGGCGGCATCGGCACCTACGTCAAGGCAACCCCCGAGACCCACGCCGAGGTAGGCGACAAGGCCAACGACGGCCTGCGGGTCGATGGCTGTGAGCTGCGGGCGCGCTGCGTCGGTGAAGGCGGAAATCTCGGGTTCACCCAACGTGGCCGAATCGAGTACGCCGCTCGTGGTGGTCGCATCAACACGGACTTCATCGACAATTCGGCGGGGGTTGACACGTCGGACCACGAGGTCAACATCAAGATCTTGCTGTCCAGTGAGATGGCGGCCGGCCGGCTGAGCCAACGCGACCGGGACGCTTTCCTCGCGTCGATGACCGATGAAGTGGCCGAACTCGTGCTCGCGCACAACTATGACCAAAATATCGCGATGGCGAACAGCGTCTATCAGTCGGCGTCCATGGCCGGCGTCCATGAGGACTGGATGGAGCGGCTCGCCCACTCCGGGTTGCTCGACCGTGAGTTGGAGGCGTTGCCCTCCACGGAGGAGATGGACAACCGGCGAAGCAAGAACCGCGGACTAACCTCGCCCGAGCTGGCCACGCTGATGGCCTATACCAAGATCGTACTCGAGGACGAGATCCTCGGATCCGACCTGCCAGATGATCCCTACCTCAGTGATCGGTTGATCAGCTATTTCCCGACCGCCATGCGTGAGCGGTACGCAGCAGTGATGCCGGCGCATCGCCTACGCCGGGAGATCATCGCCACAATGGTGGTCAACCAGTTCGTCGACGCATCAGGCATCACTTGCTTCCACCGGCTGTCCGCAGAGACAGGTGCCTCTGCGGCCGAGGTCATCCGAGCGCAGATCGCCGCTCGGACCATCTTCGACGTTGACCAGCACGAGAAGGCCATCCGAGATCTTGATCATCGCGTCGACAGTCAGGTCCAGATGACATTGCGGATGGAGGTGCGAACGCTCGTCGAGCGAGCCACTCGTTGGCTGATCAACAACTATCAGCGACCACTGGACATATCGACGGCAGTGCAAGAGATGTCCAGCGGCGTTCGGCAAGTGCAGGAGGCGCTGCCGACCGTGCTGCAGGGCCGCGATCATGACGCGTACGAGAAGCGGTTGCAAAGCTACCGCACCGCGGGTGTGCCAGATGATCTTGCTGCTGTCACGGCGGCGTTGTCACCCGCGTACGCGGCACTGACCGTGGTCCAGACCGCCGACCGGGAAGCGCTTGGTCCGGTGTCAGTCGCCGAGGTGCATTTCACCGTCGGCCAGCGCCTCGGTCTGGATCGCCTGTTGTCGCGGATGATCGAGCTACCCCGAGACGACCGCTGGCAGACCATGGCTCGGGCAGCGCTGCGAGACGATCTTCATGCAGCGCATTCGCAGCTGACCGCAGAGGTGCTGGCTGGTGGCGAAGCCGGCAACGGTGCCAGGGAGTTGGTCGCTGCTTGGGAGCGGAAGACACCGAGCGTGCACGAGGTGGTCAAGACGTTGCGCTCGATCTGTGCCGGGCGTCCCGACCTGGCGCGCATGTCAGTCGGGCTGCGCATCGTCCGGGGCCTGCTGTCCAAACCCAACAGGTGACCATCCGCCGTCGCCGACGTGATACCTGTGAGACATGCGGATCGATCTGCACACCCACTCGTCCGTCTCAGACGGCACAGACGCTCCGGAGGAGCTCGTCCGCAAGGCTGCGATAGCCGGCCT
>DATFQP010000343.1:0-2970 GCA_035264145.1 Propionibacteriaceae bacterium | reverse complement strand
GCCTCGTCGGCCTTGATCCGGTGCACCGCGTTGCGATCCTCGTGCGCGAAGACGGCGACCGTCTGCACGCCAAGCTCGTACGCGGCACGAAAGGCGCGGACCGCGATCTCACCTCGGTTGGCGACCAGGACCTTGGCGAACATGCGTTGAGGCTATCGACCCATTGTTACCGCTCCGAGACGGGCTGGAGATCAGGTGTGGAGAGCGCGAACCGGACGGTCACCTGGCCGGACACGGTTTGGGTCGCCGGTTCCAATTCGAGGTCCACATCGTCGGCCATCCCTTTGGCCATCGCAAACGCGCGCATCTCCGGTCCGCCCGGGAAGCCGGTCTCCAGGTCGGAGACCTCCACCAGATCGGCCACCGATGCGCCGAACGCGGCGGCGTAGTCATCGGCGCGTCGCCGGGCGTCGGTGATTGCATCCAGGCGGACCTTGCGAAAGGCAGCGTTGTCTCGTCGCAGTGACCACCAGGGACCGTCGATCTGGCTGTTGGGCAGCGGCGTCAAGGCGAAGATCAGCGCGGACAGCAGGTCGAAATCGTGCACGACGATCTGCGTCGAGAAGCTGCCCCGATAACCAGTGATCTTGGTCGCGCCGCGGCGGGAGAAGATCGGCGCGATGTGCAGCCCGCTCGTGCTGGAGCGTTCGATTGCCGTCGCATGTTCGGCCAACAGATCACCAACCTGCGTGGAGGCCTTGGCCAGTTCGGTGCGCGGCGCTTCCACGGAATCGCCTGTGCTGTGAACGGTGAAGGCCAGGGTGGCCAGATCCGGTGGTACCTCGAGCTGCGCCTCACCGCGGACAGTCACGATCGGAGTGGTCATGCCGTGAGCCTATGAGGGCAGGGTGGCCGCTAGACCGTCACGACCACAAGCACCACGACGAGGATCAACAAGACCAGGACCATGAAGGGCAGAACTGAGGATGCACTCCGTTTCGGAGGGGGCTCTTCAACGGGCGCCACCGGGGATGAAGACATCGGTTCCACTTCATCGTTTGCGTCCTGCAATGACCGCGGGTCCGGAGTCTCGATAGCTTGGTCAGGGTTCGAGTTCAGTCGGCGGCGGCGCGCTTCGGCGAGGCGCTGCCGCGCCATTGTCACCAGCCCCTCGGGGTCGTCGTTGGGCGGTCGCAGGGAGCTGAGCTCGGAGCCAAGATTGAGCACGGTCTGCCAGTCGCCAGCTTCCGCCGCAGCCCGGATGCCGTCCTGCAGCTCGGTGATTCGTCGCTGGCGCGGATCGTCCGTGTTCTCCAAGGACGACGACTTCCGACGAACCTTCGGAGCACGGCGTTCGATCTCGGAAATGAGCTGGAACGAATCGGAGGTGAACGAGTCTGTTCCGACAATCACCGCTCGCTTGCCGGCCAGCTCGGCGAGCGGTTCTGGCAGCTCGGAGCGACTTGGCAGCCCAGCACCGTCGACCAGGACGGGTATGACCAGCAGCCCGCGCCGGAGCGCGGCCAGCAACTCTGCGGCGACAGCGTCGGGGCTGCCGTTCAATCCTTGCTGCTTCCTGACATCGGTCCAGCGAGCGCCGATGACGGCCAGGACGACGTCTGCTTCCGCAAGGGCGTTCTCCGGCTTGACGGCAGACGCATCGCCAACGACCTCGAAATGCTCGGCAAGCCGCTCGGAGATCTGTTGGGCCATGTGCTCGCCGTCCTCGCGCCGATAACTCAGATAGACGCGCGTCACACGACCAGTCTTCACCTGTCCGGGTGAGATGGGAGGACCGACTATGCCTTCCGCGAGCGACGCCTCACCAGCACAACGGACAGAATCACGCCAACGATGGTCAACGCCCCACCGCCGATAAGCGTCCAGCGGGCACCAAAGAACTCGCCGATCCAGCCGAGCAGGGGCGCCCCCACGGGGGTGCCTCCCAACAGCAGCATCATGTAGAGGGCCATCACCCGCCCACGCAAGGCCGGGTCGACCCGCAGCTGGACCGAAGCGTTCGCCGCGGTGAGCGTCAGCAGCGCCGCCAGCCCGAGCACCGGCAGTACAGCGGCATAGGTCCAGTACGTCGGCATCAGCCCGGCGACCACCTCGACTGCGCCGAAGACGACAGCCATGGTCACCAGGAAGGCCGTGCTGGGAGTTTGGCGGCGGCGCGCCGCGAGCAGGGCTCCAGCAAGCGAGCCGACCGCCATGAATGTGCCCAGGATGCCGTACTGCTCGGCGCCGCGATGGAACTCCTGCTGAGCCATCAAGGCTGATGTCATCTGGAAGTTCATGCCGAAGGTGCCGACGAAGAACACGATGGCAAGCACCAGCACCAGGTCCGAACGGCGACGGACATAGCTGACCGAGTCACGGATCTGCCGTTTGGCTCGTTCGACGCGCGGTGAGGTCTTCAGCCGTCGTGCGTCGATCAAGAGAAGACCGGCAATGAAGGCGGCGTATGTCACACCGTTGCCGAGGATCGCCCAGCCGCTGCCGACGGCCGCGATCACCAGCCCGGCAACTGCCGGCCCGACAATGCGGGCCGCGTGGAACGCGGCCGAATTGAGACCGATCGCGTTCGGCAGGTGCTCGGCGCCGACCACCTCCGGCACGAAAGCTTGCCGAGCAGGGTTGTCGAAGGCGGTGCCGACTCCGAAGAGCAGCGCAAGCAAGTAGACATGCCAGGTGTCCGCGAGACCTGTGATTGCCAGGATGCCGAGAGTCGCCGCGCATAGCGCCAGCCAGAGCTGGGTGACCTTCAGCACTTGTCGCTTGTCGAACCGGTCCGCGATCAGGCCTCCGTACGGGGAGAGCAGCAGCATCGGCAGGAACTGCAAGCCGGTGGTGACACCGAGCGCCACCCCGGAACCTCCGGAAAGTTCGAGCACCAACCAGTCCTGGGCGACCCGCTGCATCCACGTTCCGATGTTGGATACGAAGGACCCGGTCAGGTAGATCCGGTAGTTGTGGTTGGCCAGCGCGGTGAACATGCCGCCACCACGCGGTGTGTCCGCCGCCGGG
>DATFQP010000342.1:0-5694 GCA_035264145.1 Propionibacteriaceae bacterium | reverse complement strand
ATCCGGCTAATCGGCGGATTCCGCCCCTACTGCCTATCGATCACGTGCTGCTCAACGACCAGCTGACGGCGACATCGATCTCGACGGTTCACATCGACGGGACGGACCACCTCGGATTGGTGGCCGCCGTCGCCGGGGCAGGCGAGCCGTAGGTTTATCGCGGGACGATGCTGACCAGCTTGGGGGCACGGACGATGACCTTCGCCACGTCCCGGCCGGCCAAGGCTCGGACCACGCCATCCTCGGCCAGGGCCAGTGAGCGCAGCTCCGCCTCTCCTATCGTGGGCGGGACCTGCAGGCGGGCGCGAACCTTGCCCTGCACCTGCACGATGCAGGTCACGGCATCGGTCACCAGCAGCGCGGGATCGAGAGCGGGCCAGGCGGCGTTGGCGACCGACGGCTGATGCCCCAGCAACTCCCACATCTCCTCCGCGACGTACGGCGCGACCAGACTGAGCGCGATCGTCACCACTTCGGCGGCTTCCCGGACCGCCGGGTCGGCCGCACCTGCGCCTGTCGTGCCGTCGCCAGAGGGGCTATGACCGTCGACGACTTTGCGGCTGGCGTTGACCAGTTCCATGATCCGGGCAACGGCGACGTTGAATCGTTGGCCCTCGACGCTCTGCTCGATGTCGGACAGAAGCCGATGCGTCTCCCGTCGCAGCGCCAGATCTCCGCGACGTGGGTCGGCGCCCGGTTCACTGCGAACGTCGGCAGCCAGCCGATGGGCCCGCTGCAGGAACTTCAGCGAACCAGAGGGCGACAGGTCCGCCCAGTCGATGTCCTCCTCGGGTGGTCCGGCGAAGACCACCGTCAGGCGGATCGCGTCGACGCCGAACTGATCAATCTGAGCACCCAGGTCGACTCCGTTGCCCAACGTCTTGCTCATCGCCTTGCCCTGGTTGATGACCTGTCCCTGGTTCATCAGCCGGCGCATGGGTTCTTGGAAGTCGACCATGCCCATGTCGTACAAGACCTTGGTGAAGAACCGCATGTACAGCAGGTGCAAGATGGCGTGCTCAACCCCGCCCACGTATTGGAAAACCGGCATCCATCGCCGCACGTCGGCGGGGTCGAACGGGACATCCTCCCGGCCCGGTGAGCAGTAGCGGAAGAAGTACCATGACGAGTCGACGAACGTGTCCATCGTGTCGGTGTCCCGCTTGGCCGGTTCCCCGCACTCTGGGCAGGAGACGCTCACCCAGTCTGCCGCCGAGGCCAGCGGCGACGTCCCCTTGGGGGCCAGGTCCGCACCGGTCAGATACGGCAGTTCAACCGGCAGTTGATCATCGGGCACAGCCACCTCACCGCACTTTTCGCAGTGGATGACCGGAATGGGAGCGCCCCAATAGCGCTGGCGGCTCAGTAGCCAGTCCCGTAGCCGGAAGATCGTGGCACCGTGGCCGACTCCCCTGGCCTCCAACTCCTCGATGATCACCGACACGGCCGCGGTCTTGTCTGTCAGACCGTCCAGCAGCGGTGAGTTGACATACGTACCGTCACCCGGGGTGGCGATCCCGGATTCCGCCGGATCGGCCTCACCCGTATCGATGACCATCCGCACCGGCAAGTCGTACGTCCTCGCGAAGTCCAAGTCACGTTGATCATGAGCCGGTACCGCCATGATCGCGCCAGTGCCGTACTCGGCCAGCACGTAATCGGCCGCGTAAATCGGGATCTTCTCGCCGTTGATCGGGTTGATCGCATGCACTCCCAGGAACACGCCGGTCTTCGGGCGCTCCGTCGACTGCCGCTCGATCTCGGTTTCCTGCTTGGTCTTTTCCAGGTAATTCTCGAATTCCACACGGCGATCATCAGTGACGACCTCCGCCGCCAGCGGAGCCTCGGGGGCGACCACGAAGAACGTCGCCCCGTACAAAGTGTCGGGCCGGGTGGTGAAGACGGTCACCGGGTGGTCCCGGTTCTCGATCAAGAATTCAACGTAGGCGCCGTCGGAGCGGCCGATCCAGTTGCGTTGCATCGTCAGGACGCGCTCCGGCCACGCGCCGGACAGCTCGTCCATGTCGTCCAGCAGCCGCTGGGCGTAGTCCGTGATTTTGAAATGCCACTGAGTCAGCTGCCGTTTGGTGACCACCGCCCCACAGCGCTCGCACAAGCCGGCAACCACCTGCTCATTGGCCAACACGGTTTGGTCCTGGGGACACCAGTTGACATAACTGGCCTTTCGGTAGGCCAGGCCCCGTTCGCGGAAGCGCAGGAACAGCCACTGAGTCCAGCGGTAGTACTCCGGATCGGAGGTGTGCAGCCGCCGCGTCCAGTCGAAGCTCAAGCCGTAGCGCCGGAACGAGGTCGCCTGGGTCTCGATGTTGGCGTACGTCCACTCGGCCGGATGGGCATTGCGTTGAATGGCGGCGTTCTCGGCGTTCAGTCCGAAGGAGTCCCAGCCGATCGGGTGCAGGACGTCGTAACCCTTCAGGCGCAGATAGCGGGCGACGACGTCGCCCATCACGAAGGCCTCAGCGTGTCCCATGTGGAGGTCGCCGGAGGGGTAGGGAAACATGTCCAGGACGTAGCGTCGTTCCGCCGATCCGTCATCCTTGGGCAGGAACGTCCGGTCCGCCTCCCAAAACGCCTGCCAGCGCTCCTGAGCAGCCGACGCGTCGTAGCCGCGGGCTGACCGACTGCTCTCGGCTGCGGCCTCGGCGACCTCCGTCCGCTCTACCTGGTCGGTCATTCCTCCGTGATCCCTTCGGGTATCGGTTCCAGCGCCCATTCGCCGGGCATGAAAAAACCCCTCGCCGTCGAGGCACGAGGGGCTGCCGCGCAGGTGCTACCCGCGCGGCTAGGTAAGGAGCGCAACTCGATACATGAGTTCAGAATAGCGCAACCGCGTCTTCGCAATTCTCCATTTACGGCGTGGCTGCCTCCTGAAGCCGCCATAAGTAGCGTTGCGCGCATGCGCCGACTCACCGCTGACGAGCTTCGCTGTCGCACCCTCCAGCGGCAATTCCCGCCGATCGACAGCACGCGGCCGGAGGCGGTATTGGAGCTGTTCAACCGGCTAGGTCCGATCCAGTCGCAGGTGCCTCGAGCCCCATTTCTCACTGCCGCCTCGCGGATGCCGGGAGTCTCGTACCAGACCATCAACGGCCTGTTCGAAGAGCACCGGTTGCTCAAAACCAGCAGTCTCCGTGGGACGGTCCACACCAGCACGCGTGATCAGTTCGGCTGGCTCGACGCCGTAGCCAGGCGCAGCCGAGCGGCCCAGCTGCGCAACTATCTGAAACTCGACCGCCTCACTCCTGAGGATGTCGTCACCGAAGTGGAGGCGTTCACCGACGGGGAGTGGCGCACGCGGGCGGATATCGTCGCTCATCTGCGCGAGTGGCTGGTCGAACGCGAATCGCCCGCCAGTGCGGCAGCGGTGCAGGACGCCTTGCCGGAGAGCCTGCTCTGGGGTCATAGCGGACTGTTGCGCCGCCCGCGCGATCACCGCTGGGAGAAACGAACCGACATTTATCATCGGCGAGCCCGCAGCGTGCTACCCGATATCGAGGCCTACGAGTTTTCGACGGCGCTGAGCGAACTCGTCCGCGTCCATCTCGCCTCCTATGGACCGGCCACTCGGCAAGACCTGTCCTTCTTCTTCGGCACGACGCTGCGGGCCGTGGACACAGCCGTACGGGATCTCGGTGCCGACATCGTGCAGCTGGAAGGACCTGAGGAGAAGCGCTACCTCGATCTTGGCGATGCGCCAACGGACGGCCAGGAGGATCCCGGGCTGCGGCTGTTACCGGAATACGACGGTCTCCTCGTCGGCTACGCCGGCACAAATCGCACCCGATTCCTGACCGCGCAGCAGCTGCCCTCGGTCTGGGCCAAGGTCAACGGCCTGTTCACTCCGATCGTGCTCTATGGCGGGCACATCGTCGCCACCTGGAAGACACTCGCTGCTGGCCAGCGCACTGCGATCGAAGTGCGGATGCTCGACCCGCACCCGCCCACACCTGAGCATCTGTTTGCCGACGCCGTCGCCGCGACAGAAGAAGCTCTCGCGTTGAGAATCGACGACGTGCGTGTGCTGGCCGCGAACTAATCAAACGGGAGGAGCGCTAGACGCACGAATCTGCCGATGACCTCGGCGCTGCCCGCGCTGCCCAGGAGCCAATTCGGCCTCCAATGCGTCGAGCGGCTGGTCCCAAGCGCAACGAAACAGATTCATGCCCGCAGTCGAGCTCGGACAAGGGCCCGGCATTCAGCGCGGCAAGCGGCTCACGAAAACCGAAATCGAACTGGCTAGGCTGAGCCGGCGGGAGGAGGCCGGACATGGCGTGGTTGGTCACGGGCGGCGCGGGCTACATCGGCTCACATGTCGTCCGAGCGTTGGTGGAGGAAGGCATCGAGGCCGTGGTTCTCGATGATCTGTCCAGCGGCCACCGGAACTTCGTAGCGCAGAGCGTCGCGTTCCACGAGGGCAGCATCCTCAATGGGGAGCTGCTCGACTCTGTATTCGGCAGTCACTCGATCACTGGCGTCGTTCATCTGGCGGGGTTCAAGTACGCCGGCGTCTCGGTGAGCCAGCCCCTGCACACCTACACCCAAAACGTCACTGGCATGATCATTCTGCTCGAGACGATGGCCGCTCATGCCGTTGACAAGGTGGTCTTCTCGTCAAGCGCTGCCGTGTTCGGCACGCCGGACACCAGCGTGGTCACTGAGAAAAGCCCAACCCGCCCTGAGTCACCGTACGGGGAGTCGAAGCTGATCGGGGAATGGTTGCTCCGGGATCAAGCCCTGGCTACCGCCTCGACAGCGAACCCCTTGCGGCACACGTCGTTGCGTTACTTCAACGTGGTGGGCTCGGGATTTCCAGACTTGTACGACACGAGCCCACACAATCTTTTCCCGCTCGTGCTCGAGGCCTTACTGGCCGGCAAGACGCCGCACATCAACGGCGATTCGTTTCCGACACCCGATGGGACCTGCGTCCGGGACTATGTGCACGTCTCCGACCTAGCCGCTTCCCACGTCCGCGCCGCCCAAGCGCTCGAAGAAGGACGAGCTCTGGAGCCGGTTTACAACCTCGGTAGCGGGACGGGTATCTCGGTTCGGGCGATCATGGACGCGGTGGCCAGGGTCACCGGCATCGCGTTCACACCTGAGATCCGACCGCCTCGTCCGGGTGATCCGGCTCGGATCGTTGCCAGCGGCGACCTTGCTGCTCGGGATTTGAACTGGCAGATGCGGCACAGCCTCGACGACATGGTGTCGTCGGCCTGGCAGGCTCGGCGAGCTGTGGCAACAGCATGATGCGCTCTGGTTTCGGCTGAGGATTCCCTGCCGACACGTTTGCCAACGCAGCAACGACGCGATCACGCACCGCAGGTCACTTCAGCGAAACGTGGCCGTCACATTGGGCCGTCAACTGTCACTCGGGTGTAACGTCGCGCCGCTTTGGCGCAACACAGAACTAGCAGAGTTCTTCATGACCTTGCGTGCCCCGGATCCAGGTGCGCCCGGCCATCGCCAACGTCCAGTCTTTTCACCGAAAGAAGCGACATGACCCTACTCGAACTTGACACGGGCAATACTGCCTGGGTCCTGACCTCCGCGGCGCTGGTGTTGCTCATGACACCAGGCCTGGCGCTCTTCTACGGCGGCATGGTGCGCGCCAAGAGCGTCCTCAACATGATGATGATGAGCTTCGGGGCTCTAGCGCTCATCTCCGTCCTC
>DATFQP010000341.1:0-4551 GCA_035264145.1 Propionibacteriaceae bacterium | reverse complement strand
AGCGCCGACTGCCGGAAGATCATCATGTAGGTGACGTTCGCCAGCAGCAATCCGAACATGATCATGACGACGAAAGCGACCCGCCGAATGGGCCTGTTCACTGTGTTGTCCCGCTCGCGCGATCGCGCTCTGGGGCCGGTGTTGTCGTTTCTCTTCGCGAAGGAAGTGCGTCTTCGCTCATCGTTCCTCCGTGCACCGGCGCGCGATCACCGACGCTCGCGGGTAGTGTCCCCCTCGCGCGATCGCGGTTCACGGGACCACCTTCACTAGCTGCGTCTCCTCGGTCGCACTGATATCAGTGACAGTCGCTACTGGCTTTCGGACATGGTGAGAGATCACCAGCAGCAGGCCGGCGACGATCCAGTTACAGATCAGCGAGGAGCCGCCCTGGGACATGAAGGGGGTGGTCAGGCCGGTCAGCGGTAGCAACCGGGTGACACCGCCGACGATGGTGAAGACCTGGAGACCAAAGGCGAACGAGAGGCCCGCCGCAAGCAGCTTGCCAAAGGGTTCACGGCACTGAAGTGCTGTCCGGAGCCCGCGGACGACGACCAGCCCGAAGATCATGATCACCGCCATCAACCCAGCCACCCCGAGTTCCTCACCGATCGCCGCGGCGATGAAGTCGCTGCGAGCGAGGGGCGTCAGGCCCGGTCGGCCCAGGCCCAATCCGGTGCCGAACAGGCCACCCCACGCCATGCCGAACTGCGCGTTGATCACCTGGAAGTACGCGTCGTAGTCGGCGAAGGGATCCAGCCAGGCACCAACGCGGGTCCGTACGTGGCTGAAGTTCAGATAGCCGAAGTAGGCACCCGCGGCGAAGAGCAGCGTGCCGAGTGCGACCCAGCCGCCACGTTCGGTCGACACGTAGAGCATCATCACGAACAGGCCGAAGAAGAGCAGGGAGGTGCCGAGGTCACTCTGCCAGACCAAGATTGCCAGGCTGAGCAGCCAGATCAGCACGATCGGACCTAGGTCGCGGGCGCGCGGCAGGTCGATGCCGAGGATCCGGTACCCCGCCAGAGCCAGAACGTCCCGCTTCTCCACCAGGTAGGAGGCGAACGCGATGGACAGTATGACCTTGGCCGCCTCGGCTGGCTGGAAGCTATACGGCCCGACCTGGATCCAGATCTGCGCGCCGAACTTCTCCGTGCCCAGACCCGGAACCAACGGCAAAAGCAGCAACGCGACGCCGGCCAGGCCGAGCGTGTAGGTGAACCGCTGCAGCGGCCGGTGATCGCGCAGCACGACAGCCACCAGAATGAACGCGACCACTCCCACTGCGGTCCAGATCAGCTGCTGGCGGGCACCTGTCGTCGGCGGTGAGTTGATCAGATCAATCCGGTGGATCATGATCAAACCAAGGCCGTTCAGCAGGATCACGCAGGGCAGGATCACAGGATCCGCGTACGGCAGCCGCCATCGCACGGCCGAGTGGGCCAGAATCGCGAGCCCGACGCACACCCCGGCGAGGGTGCTGAAGACCGGAGAAAATCCACCGGTCACATTGAAGTCGACGATGGCATAACCGCCAAGCGTGATCGCTAGCGCGAAGACGATTAACACCAACTCGACGCCGCGCCGCTTGCGCGGCAGCACGGTCACGGGGGCCGCCACCCTCATGATCAGCAGTTCTGTCCGGGGTCTGCGGGCGCGCTGGGGCTCGGCGTCGCCAGCTGGCGGGGATTGGGGCTGACCGTTCCGTGGACTGACGGGGATGCGGGCGAGCGGGTCGGGCGCGGAGACGGCGTTGCAGGCGAGCGGGTCGGGCGGGGAGACGGCGACCGGGAGCCCGTCGCCCCGCCGCTCGGCTGGGCGGCACAACGCTCGGCGGCTACGACCAGTTCGTCGACGGTCTGGTGAGCCGCAGAGAGACTGGAGACGTCGATGTTCGCCCGCACCCTGTCTTGGTAGTACTGCGGCAGGTCCAACACGCGGAGCGGCTGAATCTCATACACGCTGGAGAGCTTGATGCCCGGCAGGCTGTCCGACAGGCCGCGGAAGATCGCGACCTGTTCGTCGGCAACGCCGACGAAATATTGAGTCCGCGTCCAGGCATACGCACCACCGAGTACCGCGGCGGCAATGAGGGCTGCAGCCAAGAGAGCAGCTATGGGACGGACAGAGCGACGCCGATGCGGAGGCATGGGGCTGTATCGAGATTCATCGTCATGCTCGCTCGTTCCGGCCCCAGCTGCGACCGGCCGGTCAGAGATGATCGTGTCCTCGTTCTCGTCGTCTCTGATCTTGGTCGCGACCAGGGGGATAGCGCGTTCTGCAGCGGCGCCAAGGACCACGGGCTGGAGGGTGCCGGGATCGGCGCCGTCCACGACATCGGCCACGATGATCGTGATGTTGTCAATCCCGCCCTCCCTGTGAGCCTCGTGCACCAGGCAGTCCAGCGCCTCCTTCGGGTCGGGCGTCTGGAGCAAACCCTCGATCACTGGGTCCTCGACGAGCCCGCACAGACCGTCACTGCAGAACAGCAGCCGATCGCCGGCGGACACCCGCACCATCGTCAGGTCGGGATCGTTGGCGGGCTGGCCGTTGAGCACCTTGAGCAGCAGTGACCGGTGAGGGTGGGCGGCGGCCTCACCGGAATCGATCTTGCCCTCGTCGACCAGGGACTGGACCCAGCTGTGGTCGTGGGTGAGTTGTTCCAGGTGGCCGTCGCGGAACAGGTAGGCCCGGCTGTCACCGATGTGCGCCAGCCCGATCTGGCTGCCGTCGAACAAGGCGCCCGTGACTGTGGTGCCCATCCCGTCCAGGGACAGGTCGGCCTCGACGAGATCGGCGATCCGGTCGTTGGCCTTGTGGATGGCGCCCGACAGTGCCTCCAGCATCTCTTCACCCGTGACGGGTTTGTCGATCCGGCGGATGCTGTCGATGGCGACCGCCGATGCCAGGTCACCGGCCGCCGCGCCCCCCATGCCGTCGGCGACCACTAGAAGCTGAGGGCTGGCGTACCCCGAATCCTGGTTGTTCTTGCGGACCAGGCCGGTCTCGGAGTGGCTGGCGATCCTCAGCGAGAGAGCCATGATCAGGGCTCCAGCTTCAAGATCGTCTTGCCGATTCGTATCGTGTCGGCGAGGGTGATCGTGGTCGGCGCAGTGATCCGCTGGCCGTTGACGTACGTACCGTTGGTAGAGCCTAGGTCTTCGATGTAGATGCCGTTATCCCCCCGTACGACGCGGGCGTGCCGGGTCGACACGTAGTCGTCGTCCAGGATCAACTGACAGTCGGCGCCGCGGCCGATCATGATCACTCCGCTGGCGAGCTCCGCAGAGAGGCCAGCCTGGTTGCCTTGGGTAATGGTGAAGATGCGAGGTTCCCCGCGCGGCCGGCGGCCTCGGGGCTGCGTAGGGGGTGCAGCGGGCGGTTCCAGTTCTTGTGGTTGGCCGTCCGGTGCGGGCACCGTACGCCCGAACAGATCGCTGCGAATCACCGAGACTGCGGACAGGATGAAAAGCCAGAGCAGAGCCAGGAACAGCACCTTGAGGACGGTGAGAGCGATCTCCGACATGGACCGCTCAGCGTCCGGCGGGCGCGTGGACGAGCATCCGCGTGGCCCCGATCTGAATGCGCGATCCCTCTCCCAGCGTCGAACGCTCTACCTTGTGCCCGTTGACCGTGATCCCGTTGGTGGAACCGAGGTCGACGATGTCGATCTGCTGGCCGTGAGGGGACTCGCTGACCCGAATTTGGGCGTGCAGTCGGGAGATGCTGGGATCGCTGATCCGCAGGTCGGCCTCCGTGCCACGCCCGATGGTCAGCCCAGGCGGCTGCAGCGGATGACGAGTTCCGTTGACTTCGAGCACAAGCTTTCCCGCACCCGCGCTCGAAACGGGTGCTCGTTCGGGAGGGCGGTCCGTGTGGACCCCGGCCACCGCCTGCGACGCAACCGTAAACCGGCCGGTCGGGAGCTTGTCGTCCAGCTGGAGAATGATCTTGATCGGGCCGTTGAAGACGTAGCCGAGGTTACGCGCGTGAGTCCGCAGGTCACGGGCCAATTCGGCAGTGAGGGTCTTGCTGTAGGGGGCAAGCTTGTCGTAGTCGTGCTGCGAGAGTCCGACTTCGAACTCATTGGGCACGAGCCGTTTGTCGCGAGACATGAGCTTCGCCTCGCCGTCCAGCTCGCGCTGAAGCCGTGCGGCGATCTCTACTGGCTGCACGTCGCCCTTGAACGCGCGGGCAAAGACGCCGTTGACCGCGCCCTCGACCTTCTTCTCGAACCGCTCGAGAATGCCCATGTCCCTCCTTCCTCAGGCCACCCTAGATGCTAGCCGCCGCCTGCACCGCGGAGCGGATCATGTAGTTTTCGTGACGCAGATGGTGCTTTCGCGCATAACAATCGCGGCGGCCGATAACGGGTGGCGTGCTAGCCTTTCTCGGCTGGACCACGCGGCTAGCGCGGTCCAAGCGCGAGTGGCGGAACGGCAGACGCGCTGGCTTCAGGTGCCAGTGTCCGCAAGGACGTGGGGGTTCAAATCCCCCCTCGCGCACCAGTACGAACCCCGGCCTGACCTGGGGTTATATGGAATCCGCGGCAGG
>DATFQP010000340.1:0-6505 GCA_035264145.1 Propionibacteriaceae bacterium | reverse complement strand
CGATCGCGAGCCATGGCCAACGCGGTCCGGCCGACGCCGGCCATCGCGCTGAGCAGCACCCCAAGACTGGCCGCTACCGCTCCCACCTGCACCAGCGGCGCAAGCGAACGCAGCGACCCGGTCAGCACAGCATCTTGCAGCGGTGCGACGCTGCGTGCGGTTCCATCGGCACCGAGGACGAGGAGCACACTCACCCCAACCAGCGCATACACCGCGACCACGATCCCCAGGGCCAGCGGCACGGCTTGCGGGATGGTGCGGGCCGGGTTCCGCACCTCCTCCCCGAGTGTGGCGATCCGGGCATAGCCGGCGAAGGCGAAAAACAACAACCCTGCGGCCTGCAGGATCCCATAGGCGCCATGGCCAGTCAGCGGCGAAAGTCGGGCCGGGTCGGTTGCCTCGCCGGCCAAAGAGCCAACGACCACCGCACCGAGCGCCAGCAGGGTTATGGCTACCAGCACGCGAGTCACCGCAGCGGTCTTCGTCACTCCTCGGTAGTTGACCGCCGTCAGCAGAACCGCTGCCAGCACTGCGGCGACTCGAGGATGCGCCGGCCAGGCATACGCACCCGCCGTCAAAGCCATCGCCGCGCAGCTGGCCGACTTGCCGACTACGAATCCCCACCCGGCTACGAACCCCCATGTCGGACCCAGCTGGCGGCGTCCGTAGACATAGGTGCCACCGGCCAGCGGGTGTACTGCGGCCAACTGGGCGCTGGAGATGGCGTTGCAGTACGCCACGAGCGCGGCAACAGGAAGGGCGATTAATAGACCAGCGCCTGCGGCTGTGGCCGCCGGTCCCCAAGCAGCGAACACACCCGCGCCCAGCATCGCCCCCAACCCCACCAACACTGCATCAGCCAGACCGAGCTCACGTCGCAGCGCGGCAGACCGATCCTGGCCAGACACAACACGATCATCCCGCGGCGCAGTGAAACGATCATGATCCACCCACCGCCACCGTTGCATGTGAGTCGCAAGGGTTCCCGACGCCAACTCGGCCGGGAGACAGCGAGACGGGCCGACCGGTGGGGGTCGTACTCTTCTCGAGTTGCGGCCCCACAGCCCCGGAAAGGAATCGCTGATGGGCACATCGCTCGGCTTCGGCCAAATCGTCGTTGACTGCAGCGTCGCGGATCAACTCGCCCACTTCTGGTCTGCGCTGGTGGAACGTCCCGTGTTGGCCGGGGCAAACGAGTTCTTCGCGGTGATTCCGGCGTCGGAGGATGGGCTTTTCCCGTCGCTGATGTTCCTGGCGGTTCCCGAGCCACGGCAGGGGAAGAACCGGCTGCATCTAGACCTCACCAGTACTGACCTGGATGGCGCCGTCGAACGAGCGGTCTCGCTCGGCGCGACCAAAATGGGCGAATATGACGAGTACGGCGCGATCTGGACCACGCTGGCGGATCCCGAGGGGAACCTGTTCGACATCGGTCTGCCGCATCGGTGAGCAGCGTCAGGGTGAGCCCTCGTCGGCTCCCGGAGGATGCCCGGAAAGCGGCTAACCTTTTCCGTTCCCGAACAGGTCGGGAATAGCGTTGGACCATGAGTGACGCGCGCCCGGAGCCCAGCAACGTCGGTCCCATCGCCGGGGGGAATCTGCGCGCGTCGGATGCCGACCGGGAACGGGTGTCCACCGTGTTGAACACGGCGTACGCCGAGGGTCGGCTCAGCCGCGACGAGCACGACGAGCGACTCGATCAGCTCATGGTCGCCAAGACCTTCGATGACCTCATTCCGATAACCCGCGACCTAGTTGTGTCCCGACCTCCTGCTGAGGGTCGCCAACCAGCCGCGGCTCCAGCCGCCGGCTTCGATGTCGATACGTCCTCCGCCTCCGAGCAGCCCACCAGGCTGGTCGCCATATTCAGCGGCGTTGCCCGTCATGGCAAGTGGCGGGTGCGCCGCAAGACTCAGGTGCTGGCCTTGTTCGGCGGGATCGACCTCGATTTCCGCGATGCTGTTTTCGAGGGCTCCACGATAGAGATCTCCGGGATCTGCTGCTTCGGGGGAATGGACATCAAGGTCCCCGAAGGACTGCACGTCAGCAACGAAATGGTCGGCATCTTCGGCGGCACTGACCTGAAGGGCGTAGCCGATCCCATTCCCGGTGCCCCGACCCTGGTGCTCAAGGGCCTTACGCTCTTCGGCGGCGTCTCAGTCAGGGGAGGTAAGCCGCGTGATAAGCGGCATTAACCACGAACCGACAGCAAAGGGGCCGTAGGAACCAGGCCGTAGCCTGGATTCGCTATGGATGAACTGTTCGCGCCGCCGGCCTACGACTGGCAGCGCCTGTCCCCCGCCTACCGCTCACTCCGCCGCCTCACCAGCGTCCTCACTGCACCCATCCTTCTCAGCATTCCAGCCGTCATCGTCGGTGTGCTCACTGGAAATTGGTGGATTTCGACGCTCCTGTGGGCCATCGCCGTGGCGATCGTGATCACCCGCTGGTTCGTGGTCGACCGCAACTGGCGCTCGTGGGGTTACGTCGAACGCGACGATGATCTCTACATCACCCACGGCGTACTGTTTCGCAGCCTGGTGGCTGTGCCGTACGGTCGCATGCAGCTCGTTGAGGTGGGGTCCGGCCCACTGGAACGGGCCTTCGGCCTGGCAACGGTCTCTCTCAAGACCGCCAGCCCGGAGACCAATGCGACCATCCCCGGGCTGACGCCAGAAGAGGCGGCTCGGCTCCGGGACCGCCTGACCGAGCTTGGTGAATCCCAGGCATCGGGCCTATGAGCCAACCACCCGTGCAGCACAGCACGGCTACGGAACCCACCCCTCCGCGAACCGCGAAGCCTGTCAAGCAAACCGAGCGGCCACATCCGCTGACGCCGTTCATCCGCGGTTGGATCGTGCTGCTGGCGATTCTGATCGGCGCGGCCCGCGAGCTCGTGCCCGACGGCAGCAGCGAGGACAACATCTCGGTATCCGATCTCAGCTGGATCCTTCCACTCGCCGCTTTCGCGGTCGTGTTGGCCGGAATCGCCGGCTTCATCAGTTGGCGTTTTACGCGCTTCGTCATTGACGACGAAGAACTGCGGGTGGAGACGGGCGCAGTGTTCAAGTCCTCCAAGAAGGTGCCATTTGAGCGGCTGCAGTCGGTCGACATCATCCAGCCCCTGGCGGCGCGCCTCTTCGGTCTGGCGGAGCTCCGGCTGGAGGCCGGTGCCGGAGACAGCACAATCAAGCTGCGTTACCTGAGGCAGACAAAGGCGGCGTCGCTGCGGGAATATCTGTTGACCCGGGCGCACGGCGAACAGGCGCGGGTTGCTGATCATGGTGATGTCCGGGCGAGCGTCTTCACCGATCTGACCGCTGCAGATCGCCCGCTGGTGCAGGTGCGCCCGGATCGGTTGATCGTCAGTTTCTTGCTGTCCACAGAGTGGCTGGTGTCTAGCGTCCTCGCGGTCGTGCTTCTGGCTACCACCGTCTACTTCGATCTGGCTGCGTTCGCCCTGACTGCGCTGATTCCCTTGGTGATCAGTGCCGTCTCGATGATCAGCCGGCGGCTGATCGCCATGTTCAACTTCACACTGGCCGAGTCCCCCCGCGGCTTGCGCGTCACTCGCGGTTTGACCAACTTGACCAGCCAATCCGTACCCATCGATCGGATCCAGGGGGTCAAGATCAGCCAACCGCTGCCGTGGAGGCCGTTCGGCTGGTACCGGGTCGATGTCGACATCGTCGGGTACGCGCACTCAGACAGCGAGAACAACGAGTCCACGGCCACCAGCGTGCTGCTGCCGGTTGCCGATGTCGACCAGGTCGAGCTGGCAGTCGGTCGGGTTCTTCCCGGGTTCGATCTGGACGGCATCGGGCTCAACCGGGTGCCGTCTCGAGCACGGTGGATCCGCTGGTTCGACTTCTGGACACTGCGGTACGGCTGGAACGACCGGGCCATCACGACCGAGGAAGGCTGGCTGAGCCACGAGCGCAACATCGTGCCGCATGCCAAAACCCAGTCGGTTCGAATCGAGCAAGGCCCGCTGCAGCGCCGGCTTCGGCTGGCAGACGTCCACATCGACACGCCGAAGGGACCCGTACGCGCTGTGGCCCACCAGCTCGACGTGCGGGTCGCCCGAGAGCTCGCCCTCACTCAGCTCGATCGGGCCCGCGCTGCCCGGCGCGCGGACAGGGAGCGCATCCCGGTTTCCCAGGCGCGGGTACGAACCGACGAGGAAACAGAGCTACTCGCCACCTTCGGCACCAGCCGTGATCAACTGCTCGGTAGCGGTGGTGAGAGTGAGGTTTTCGCCATCGACGAGCAGCGGGTATTGCGGCTCTACCGCCGCCCGTACGACCCCTCTGACCAAACTGTCGAGCAGATCAGGCGGCTCCTGGACAGCTGGGAAGACACGAACATCGGCCTCGATGTCCCGAAGATCGTTCAGGTGGGTGAACACGCTGGTCGCCGCTACACCGTGGATCGCCGCTTCTCGGGCCGCTGCCTGTCACCGTGGTTGGCGCAGGCGCAGACCGGCGACCGGCGTCAGGCGCTGAGCAGTTACCTGGACGCGACCCTGCGGCTGCGCGACCTACCGAGCCCCATTCCGGGGTTCGCGCGGTTGATCGGACCGCAGGCACCTCAACAGTTCAGCTCGCTCGGGGAGCTGCTGAATAACATGCTGGATGGACCCGTACGCATCAGCCGAGCCCAGCTCGAGCGCGATCTGCCCAACGTCGCCCACACTTGGAGCCGCCTGCATGCCGACTTGGCGGACCGAGTGGTGAGTCCGGCGCTGGTTCACGGCGATGTGTGTCCAGCGAACACCTACATCGACTCCCGCTCCGGTCGGTGGGTGGTCTCGGGCATCGGAGACTTCAGCCCGCACACGGTTAGCGGGGATCCGACCATGGACATCGCGGGCGCTGTGATCTTCCTCGAACTGGAGCCGTACCCGGACCCGGCTGCGGATGCGGTGTGGTTGGAGGCGTTGGCAGTGCAGCAGGGCGGCAACGACGTTCGCCACTGGATTGAGGTGTACCGCAGGTTCTACGGGTTCTACTTCTCCGACTCCTTCCGCTTCGATCCGGTGCTGTACGCGTGGTGCCTGCGTCAGCTGCGGCGCTGAAGCCGTCCTTGCGCCCGCAGCGACCGGCCAGACCGGCTGGCCGCGTAGGCACTCCCCCAAAAAGCGTGATGTGGATAGGCTCCCCACCATGACCGACAAAACCGCAGAACAGACGCCAGCGCTTGGTATCGATATCGGCGGCAGCGGCATCAAGGGCGCTCCGGTCGACCTGCATGCCGGGGAGATGATGACCGATCGGCTCCGCATCACGACTCCGGCGAAGTCCACGCCGAAGAATGTTGCGGCTGTGGTCGGTGAAATCGTCGACAACTTCAAGGACACGATCGGTGACGGCCCGATCGGGATCACCGTTCCGGCGGTCGTCACCCACGGCAAGACCCGCTCGGCCGCCAACATTGATAAGTCGTGGATCGACTGCGAGGCTGAGAAGCTGTTCGAGGACCAACTCGGCCGGGACATCCTGCTGGTCAACGACGCGGACGCGGCCGGTATCGCCGAGGTGCACTACGGTGCCGCCAAAGGCCATCCGGGACTGGTGATCTTGACCACGCTCGGCACCGGCATCGGCACCGCCATCGTGTACCGGGGTGCCCTGGTCCCCAACTCAGAGCTCGGGCATCTGGAGATCGATGGCTACGACGCTGAGACTCGGGCTGCGTCGAGCGTCAAGGAGAAACTCGACCTGTCCTGGAGTGACTGGGCAAAACGCTTGCAGCGCTACTACGAGACGCTGGAGGCCCTACTCTGGCCTGACTTGATCGTGGTCGGCGGCGGCGTTAGCAAGAGCGCGGACAAGTTCATTCCCAAGCTGAAACTGAAGACCGAGATGGTGCCCGCCAAGCTGCGCAACAGCGCGGGCATCGTCGGCGCCGCCTGGCTCGCCGCCGACCGCCGGGTCAATCCCGACCCCATGATGTGACTCAGCTGGGCGGCTCCTGCCAGCCGTAGATTTGATCGTCCCGAACCTCGACGGACATCGGCCACAGCGGCGGATCGCGTTCGGCGCAATCCACCCGAATGTCATCCCAACCGGCAGCGATTTCACACGGTGAAGCGCTCATACGAGCCCATGCCCAGAGTCGGAACCTTTAACGGCCGACTTACGTAGGTTGGAAAACTTCACACGATTCAAGCCCTGATCAGATTAGGTTCGAGCGCCGATTCGGCAGCTATCGCGTCACCGGCGCTTGCCCATTCGAACTACTGCGACTTGTCCCGGTTGACGAGCTTGAAGAATGTGCTGTCCTCGCCGCTGGCCTTCTGCTCCTGATAGAGCAAGGCAAGGTTGTTCTTGTCGAACGCATCAAACCAGTCGTCCCAGTCGATGTGCTCCAACTCGTCCTCTCCGGCGCCGCCGGGGAAGTCGAAACGGAGCACGCCGGGCGAGTCCTTCGAGCGGGTCCTCCGGACAGCAGCCGGCGAACCGTCATGCTGTTCTACCCACCGACGGATCTCGTCGCGATCGGT
>DATFQP010000339.1:0-2485 GCA_035264145.1 Propionibacteriaceae bacterium | reverse complement strand
CTGGAGCCAGAACACGATGTCGTGCATGTTTTCCCCGCCCAGCACGTTCGCCAGCCACTGGGTAAAGGAGGTGATCGGGCCGTAAACGCTTGGGGTGTCCTGCCATGGCCGCTCGGTCCAGCGCAGTACGGGGTCGAACTGTCCGCGGAAGATTTCGGCCGGCGTGATCTCGTACGGGTCGCGACCGATGACCTGCAATCTGCCGTAGGCGGCGTACATCAATACGTCCGCCGAGGTCAGCGGCGGCACAGTGATGGTGATCAAGCTCAGCACGGTGCCGAGGGCGAAGACCTTGCGTGGCTTCGGCTTCCAACCGTCCGCCAGAGCGTTCATCCCGATCCACAGCCCGGCTGCGCCGAGGATGATCGCCGCCCAGATCATGATCGAGACGATCCACTCGTTCGGCTGCAGGATGCCGGCGGGCAGATACCACGGCGGCAGATACGACCGGCGAGGTCCGAGCGTCAAGGCCACGGCCGACGGACCCAGCCAACCGGCGAGCACGGTGAGGGCGGTTGCGCCAACTATCCCGGCTAGAGCGTACCGGTGGTCCCGATGCCACTGATGGGGCCGATAGACGGTCGTGGGCGGCTGGGCGGGGTCTCCGGCGCGATGGCGCCCCCCGGTGGTCATCGCTTCAGCCGCTTGAGCAGTCCCGGTACGCCACCGGCATCCTTGAGGTCCTTGATCCCCGATGACACCAAGCCCCGCGCGGTGAGGGCGCGGGTCACGTCTCTCAGCTGCTTGGCCCGATGCAGCTGAGCACTGAGGTCGCTGCCGGTGGGGCGATGGTGAAGATCGATATCGACCTCACGCACGCGAAGACCGGCTCGCAACACGTCGATCGTCATACCCACTTCCATGCCCCACCCCGCCGCCAGCGGACTGGCCAATTCGAACGCACGGCGGGTGAGGCACCGCTGGCCCGACAGTGGCGCCCGGGGGCTCCAGCCCGTCAGTTCCTCGATGCCCCGCGCTGCCGTGCTCATGACCAGTCCAAACCCGCCCGGCGCACCCCCGTCGGCCATACGCTGCACCGGCAGCACCCCAATGGTCAAATCCACCTGGTCGGCAAGCACTGGCTCGATCAGTGGCCGACAGTTGGCCGCCGAGTCGCTCAGGTCGGCGTCGAGCAAGAGCAGCGTCCCGGCCTCGGGCCGGCCGTCACGGGACTCGAGCACACCCAAAGCGTTGACGCTCGACTCCACGGCAGCCGCCTTTCCGCGGTTGCGGCTGTGTGAGACGACAATCGCGCCGGCGGCCGCGGCCCGGGACGCCGTGTCGTCCTTGCTGCCGTCGTCACAGACGATCACCAATGAGACCGCCGGCAGCCGGCCGGCCCCTGTCACGGTCGCCGCAATACGGTCCTGTTCGTCCTTCGCCGGGATGATGCAGACCACCCGCGACAGGGCTGAGCTCACACGGCCAAGGGTAGCGACGGAGAGCTGGACCCGTGGCCGCGTCACCTGGGCGGCTCTTCACGCTCCTGACCCGCCGCGTGCGTGCACATCCGCGGCGGCCGACACTACGCTCGACCCTTGTGAACGGAGTGCGGAGCGAGGTCGGCCGGCTCCGTACCGTGCTACTCCACCGGCCGGGCAACGAGCTTCGCCGACTGACTCCACGCAACAATGACGCCCTGCTCTTCGACGGGATCCCCTGGGTGGACCGGGCTCAGGAGGAACACGACGGATTCGCCGAGGCGCTGAAACGTCACGAGGTCGAGGTGCTTTACCTCAGTGAGCTGCTGGTCGACACGCTGGCAGACCGCGCGGCACGAAACCAGGCGATCGAGCAGACCACGGCCGATCTGCGGCTCGGGGATCAGTTGCGCGGGCAGCTTCATCACCATCTGGCCGAGCTCAGCCCGGACGATCTGGCGCTGGTCTTGATGGCGGGGCTCCGCAATGACGAAGTTCGGTTCTCCGGTTTGGTCACTGCCTTGCGCGCTTCCGACGACTTCCTCATCGACCCGCTGCCCAATCTGCTATTCACCCGCGACTCAAGCGTCTGGGTCAGCGATCGGGTCACCATCACCTCGCTCGCCATGCCGGCCAGACGCCGGGAGACCCAGCTGACGGAGTTGATCTACACCTTCCATCCCCGGTTCGTCGGCACTGAACGGCTTCACGGCTGGAACTACGAGCACTTGGAGGGTGGCGACGTCTTGGCGTTGGCCGACGGAGTGCTGGCCATCGGAGTCGGTCAGCGAACGACCGCCGCGGGCGTCGAGCGGCTGACTCGCACGGTGTTCGACCTCGGCTTGGCGCACAGCGTGCTGGCCGTGCCCATCGACCAGAACCGAGCCACGATGCACCTGGACACCATTTGCACCATGGTCGATGACGACGCCGTGGTGATGTATCCCAACGTGGCTGACCGGCTGATGGCACTCCCCGTGCGGCGAGGTCGCGATGGGGACCTGATCAGCGGTGAGGTTCGCCCTTTTCTCGAGGCCGCCGCAGACGCCATGGGCATCGAACGG
>DATFQP010000338.1:0-2790 GCA_035264145.1 Propionibacteriaceae bacterium | reverse complement strand
CTCGTCCTGGTCTACGTCGAGGAGGGCGCAGGCTCGTTCGCGGTCGAGGGTTCCCAGCGGCCGCTGACCCCCGGACACGTTCACGCTGTGCCGCCGGGACAGGTCATCGACGTCTCGGCCGTGATCGAACTGGTCCACTGCCGCGCGTGGTCGGTCGCGTTCACACCAGACGCGGTGCCTGCCCTGGCTGCAGTCTCCCCTCTGGCCTGGGCCCACCATCCGCTGCTCGCGATGTTCGCGCCCGGAGCCGGGCATGGTCTGGTCGCCGAACCCGACCGGGCACGCTGGTCGGCGTGGCTGACCGAGCTGGCCGGGGAGCTCGCTGATCCGCATCGTCTGGGGGCGCGCGAGGTGGTGGCCGGACTTCTAACTCAGGTCCTGGTCGCGGCTGCGCGGCTGGCGCCTGCGGCGTCTCCCGCTGCGCCCGATCCACTGGTGGAGCGAGTCTTCAACGAAGTCGAGGCAATGTTTCGCGAGCCCGTCTCGGTGGGAGACGTCGCCCAGGCGCTCGGGTACACCCCGGGGCACCTCACGACGGTGATCCGCGAACGCACCGGCCGGCCCCTGCTCGAGTGGATCACCGAGCGGCGCATGACCGAGGTGCGGCGGATGCTACGCGAGACCGACCTGCCGCTTGAGGTGGTGGCAGCCCGGACCGGCCTGCGCGACGCCACCTATCTCGTCCGACGCTTCCGAAACCGCTACGGCATCACTCCGCAGCGGTGGCGCCGCAGCCAGCACACATGGCCGTGACAATCCAACCAACCGATTCCGAGCGGGTCAGAACCAGCAACTCCGCATGCAGCCTGCGTAGCCTTGGTGCAGTACCTCAGCACCCCAATCGTGCCTACGCGGAACCGGTACAGGATTCGGGATAGTTTGCTGCGACCGCCAGGACGAGAGCAACCGTCCGGACCGAGCCTGCCAGGCTGCGGCTAGTGGCCATGATGGTGACTCTCCTGGCCTGCGTGCCCGGTGGCACCAGCTGGCTCAGGTTGGTCCGCGGCCGGAGAGCGGTGCTGAGGCTGGGCTGGCTGCGGACCGGGCGCAGCCTCGGCGGCGCGACCGCTAGCAGTCTCGCCGGGAGCGGGCAGCCGGAGCCGCTTGAGCAGCAGGGCGTTGACCGCGACCAGGAAGCTGGAGCCTGACATCGACAGCGCCGCGATCTCCGGCCGCAGCACCAGCCCGAAGGCCGGTTGGAAGACGCCGGCCGCGATCGGCAGGGCGATGGCGTTGTAGCCGATGGCCCAGCCGAGGTTCTGGCGCATCTTGCGCAGCGTGCCCTTGCCGAGCCGTAGTGCGGTCGGCACGTCGAGTGGATCGGAGCGCATCAGGACGACGTCGGCGGTCTCGATCGCCACGTCTGTGCCGGCGCCGATGGCGATGCCGAGGTCGGCGGCGGCGAGGGCCGGAGCATCGTTGACGCCGTCACCGACCATGGCCACCCGCTTACCGGCCCGCTGCAGTTCGCTGATCTTGGCCGATTTGTCGGCCGGCAGGACTTCTGCGATGACCGTGTCGATGCCCAGCTGATCGGCGACGCGCTCCGCGGTCGCCTGGTTGTCGCCGGTCAGCATGACGACCTCGACGCCCATCGCGTGCAAGTCGCTTACCGAGGCGGCGGCGCTCTCCCGCGGGGCGTCGGCCAGGGCGAGCACCCCGGCCGGGCGACCGTCAACGGCCACCAGCACCGCCGTCCGGCCGGCCGCCGTTAGCTCGTCGCGCCGCCAGCCCAGGTCACCGAGGTCGATGCCTTCGGTTTCCATTAGGCGGCGGTTGCCGACCAGCACCCGCACACCGTCGACCTCGGCGCGGGCGCCGTGACCCGGGACGTTACGGAAAGCCGACGCCACAGACACCGGCACGCCGAGCGAGCTCGCCCGGCGCACAATCGCTTCGGCCAGCGGATGCTCAGATTCTCGTTCCACAGCCGCGGCCAAGGCGAGCAACTCGGATTCGCCCATACCGCCGGCAACGATGTCGGTGACCTCCGGTTCGCCTTTTGTCAGCGTGCCAGTTTTGTCCATGACGACGGTGTCGATGTGTGCCGCGGTCTCCAGGGCGGTGGCGTTCTTGAACAGCACGCCCCGTTTGGCGCCCAGTCCGGTGCCGACCATGATGGCGGTCGGCGTGGCCAGACCGAGGGCGTCCGGGCAGGTGATCACCACCACGGTGATGGCGAACAGCAACGCCTCCTCAACCGGCCGGCCGACTGCCAGCCAGACCAGGAAGGTTGCCGTGCCGCCCAGCAAGGCCACCAGCACCAGCCAGAACGCCGCCCGATCGGCCAGCCGCTGCCCGGGGGCCTTGGAATTCTGCGCCTGCTGCACCAGCGCGACGATCTGCGCCAGGGCGGTATCCGAGCCGACCTTGGTGGCGCGGACCCGCAGGGTACCGGTGGTATTCACCGAGGCGCCGATCACGTCGGCACCGATTACCTTGGCCACCGGCAGGCTCTCACCGGTCACCATGGATTCGTCGACCTCGGACCCGCCGTCGACGACGACGCCATCCACCGGGATTTTGGCGCCGGGCCGGATTAGCACGATGTCACCAACGACAACTTCGGCCGTCGGCACCTCGACCGGTTCGCCGCCGCGCAGCACCACTGCCATCGGCGGGGCGAGCTCCAGCAGGGTACGGATAGCGTCGTTGGCGCCGCCCCGGGCCCGCATCTCGAACCAGTGCCCGAGCAGCACGAACGCCGCCAGCACGGTGGCAGCCTCGTAGAACACCTCGCCGCCGCCGGTGAGGGTCACATACACGCTGTACAACCAGCCGGCGCTGATG
>DATFQP010000337.1:0-5567 GCA_035264145.1 Propionibacteriaceae bacterium | reverse complement strand
CGGGCTGATCACCGCGCTTGTTGAAGGTGACCATCAAGGCGTCCCCGATAATCCGGTCGACGTCGCCCCTGTACTGTCGCACCACGGCCGGTACAGCGACCGAGAAGTACTCGTTGAGCATCCTTGCCACCTCGCCGGGTTGGTGGCTTTCGGAGAAGGTGGTGAAGCCTTGGAGGTCGGCGAACAGGACGCTGATATCCCGTGTCCCGGCACTGGTTTGTGGCAAGTACAGCTCAGCAAAACGCTCCTCGTACCAGGAGATACGCGCACCGATCGCGACCAGAGCGAAGGCCGCCAGCATCAGCACATGCCACTCCCACCAGGACAGGTGCCAATTGCGCGCGAAAGCCATCGCCACCATCGATTCAGCGAGCAGGATGAAGGCAGATGCCACGGCGAGCAGCATCATGGCGTGGCGGCGACGCCAGAAGTGGAGGTAACGCACGGCGCTGGCCCCGTACAGCAGCACGGCCGGCACGGCAAGCCAGAAGGGAAGGCCCTCCACCAGTTGAGGAGGCCGATCGAGTGGCGGCAGCGACGCGATCGACCACGCTGCCCACAACAACATCACGCCGATGAGGGCAAGCCGAATGAACCGAGCGATGCGGACGTTCCGAACGGCGCTCTGGCCGGAGAGATCCGCCGTCGACCGGGCGGCAAAGACCGAGCCAAGGGCGACACCCACGGGTGTGGCGATGGCGAATCCAGTGTTGGATTTCCCCAGCACGACCCCCGGCGTGGCCAGCGCGTGCAGGGCGAGGAAGCCCGCTGAGGACAGGAACGCGAGCGAAACGTAGAACAGCCGTGCATCACCCCGGCGCGCGGCCGCCTCACCGGTGGCGTAAGCCAGGACGGCAGAGACGATCGCACTACCCAGCACGAGCCAGAAGTGTGCCGGATGGTGCTCCCACAGCAGGTCGAGATCGGGCCGCACAAGCACCAGAACAAGCCCGAGAAGGGGCACCGTGAGGACTGCGGCACCGAAAACGACACGCCGGGCGGAGGAATGGGAGGTGGTCACGTCAGCACTCGGGGCCACCTCAGTTCGGGGCCGTCGCAAGATACTGGTGGATTTCTGATACGACGACTGACCCCTCGCCGACAGCGGAGGCCACTCTCTTCACCGAACCGCCCCTCACATCGCCCACGGCGAACAATCCAGGCACTGTCGTTTCGTGTGGATGCGGGTGACGGTCGAGGGTCCAGCGGGAGCTGGCGGCCGCCTCTGTCCCAGTGATGAGAAAGTCATGGGAGTCTCGTTCCACTTCCGGAGGAAGCCAGTCGGTACGCGGGTGGGCGCCGATCATCACGAACAAGCTTTCCAGCGAGAGGTCCTGCTCGCCGCCGGTGACCCGGTCGCGAATCCGCACCTGTTCCAGCCGCCCGTTGCCTTGCCCGCCAACGACTTCGGTGTTCAGGTGGACGTGAATAGTGGGATGCGCCGCGATCGTGTCGACGAGGTAGGCCGACATGCTGTGGCCGAGGTCCGATCCTCGCACGATCAGGTGGACGGCCGCGCAGTACCTGGCCAGGTGAAGCACCGCCTGCCCTGCCGAATTGCCGGAACCAACCACGGCGGCGGTCAGCCCAGTCAGGGCATGTGCCGCCGTGACACTAGTGCCGTAGTAGACGCCGTGACCAGTGAGATCATCCAAGCTCGGCAGTCCCAGGCGTCGGTACGTGACGCCGCTCGAAATCACCACGGCGCGCGCACACACATCGCCGACATCGCGGATGTGTGCCCAGAAGCGGCTGGTGTCACGGCTGAGTGAGTCCACTTCACGGGTCACAAGGAAGCGGGCACCGAAAACCCACGCCTGCTGGTAACCGCGTTGAGCGAGCTCCGCGCCGCTGAGCCCGCGAGAGAACCCGAGGTAGTTGCGGATCAGTGAACTGGAGCCCGCTTGACCGCCGATGGCTTCCCGTTCCACCACGAGGGTGCGCACGCCCTCCGAAGCGGCGTACACGGCAGAAGCAAGCCCGCCTGGCCCGGCACCCACCACGAGCAGATCGAAGGCGCGGTCCGTCTCAGGCAACCCGGTCGGGATGCCCCAGGCTTCAAGAATCTCGGCGTCGGTCGGATCCACCAGGCAGGTTCCGCCGATGGCGGGCATCCAGACCACGACGTCACCGTCGGGGTTGCCGGTCCGGGCCAGTACTCGTTGACCAAGGTCGGAGGCGCGGGGCCGAAACGCATGCGGGATACCGTTGCGGCCGAGCAGGTCTCTAACGGCATACGCCCGTCCGGTGTGTTCTGCGGCGACCACGACGACCTCACGCAGGTTGGACGGCTCGCTCCTCGCCCATTCGGTCACGAACTCGGCAATGGTGCGGTGAAAGAACTCGTCGCGTTTGATCCAGGGCTTGAGTACGTAGTAGCTGATGTCTCCGACGGCCATGCCCTGCAAGATCTTCTGGGCTGTCTCTGGGTGAGCCCAGGCGCCCCATGCAACCAGGAGGGCGCGACGGGCGTCAGGATGAAGCGTTCTCGCCGTCGCGAAGATCTCGGCGCGTACGTCGTCGGGAATACCGTCGTCAACCAGGACGACCGCCACCCGCTCGTGACGGCGATTGGCGCCTTGCAGCGTTCGGACCGCATCCTCTGGTAGCGATTCGCCGCGAATCCGGAAGTCCGGCCCGAAAGACCGCTGAAGCTCACCTTCGATACGACCGAGCTGGCGTGAATCAGTGTCGACCGCCAAAAGCAGCGGCCGATCACCCCACTCCTCGCCGATCATGGACTCCAGGCTAGGCGGTCAACTGAGCGGAGTCTGCGGATAATCGCCGGGCGGCTCAGTGTTTCCCGCGACTGGTGCTCCGAAACGTGGGCGGCGGAGGGGCCAGTCTTCAGCGATCCACCTCGGCACAAGCTCGTTCAGCGCCTGCTCAACGGCTGTGCCGACGTACTCATCCCGCACCCACCAGTCGATCTCGGCATCCGCTTCCCGCGAGGATGGAGGGTCGATGTACACACAACCGATGAGCTCGGTTTCATCGCGATCGAAGAGCGCGTAGTTGAACGACTCGTGCGCCTCGATCTCATCCTCGTGGTGCTGCAAATCTTCCTGATCCTGCTCGCGGGTCAGCGTGGCTGGCGGCCAGCCCCAGGCGGCCCCGTATCTCGACCACAGCCTCTGGCGCGAACCCATCACCGCGGGCATGTCAAGGTCTACGTCGGCACCGCGAATGGGACGCAAGTGGTGGCCCGTGGGCAGTTCAACCTCTGTCGGATGCACCCAACCTTCGGGAAGCCAATTCAACCGGCGCCACCGCGCTCGGTTAATGGCAAGGAGCACGTCAAGCGCCGTAGCCTTTCTCAGGCTTCGCGATCATCCCTTTTCCGCAGTTTCCGTCTCCTCGGCCTCACCCTCTTCCGCCTCCTCGGCGTCGCCTTCTTCCGCCTCCTCGGCGTCGCCCTCTTCCTCGCCGTCTACCGCGCCCTCGGCGTCGCCCTCGTCAGCCTCCTCGGCGTCGCCCTCTTCCGCGCCGCCCTCGTCAGTCTCTTCGGTGTCGCCCTCATATGCGTCCTGGGCTCCCCCCTCACCTGCGTCCTCGGCCCCGCCCTCGTCAGTCTCCTCGGCGTCGCCCTCTTCCGCCTCCTCAAGCTCCGCGATCTCGAGCTCGACAGCGAGCGCCTCGACGATCTTCCCCGTAGCAGAGGCGACCCGCGGTGTGCCAACAATCGGTGCGACCGCGGCGAGAACTCCACGGATGCGATCAGCGTCGATGTTGAGCTCACCCGCCACGGCGAGGTTCAGCAGATAGGAGACCGAGGGCGCATCCACCGCCACAAGGGCAGCAAGACGAACCAGCATGAATGTTTCGTCATCGAGACTGGAGGCGGACACCGAGTCCTCGGTCATGCTGGCGAGAAGGTCGAGGACCGGGGTCTCGCTGGTCGTCTCACTCATGGTGCTTCCCTTTCGTTGGGTGCAGTCGTCAGGATCGATCTCTGTCTGATTCGACCCCTGGAAGGGGAACTGTAGTACCCCGTATATCGGGTGAGATCAGCGGAGTGCGGACGTAGTGCCAACGTGCCGCAGTCCATAGCGCCGGCAGAGGCGGTTTCAGCGCGTTTGTCGCCTGATCAAGCCATCTTCGGTCCCCATCCGGGCCACCACACCGGCGCGCCATAGCCGATGCCAAATCGTCCGATCACCGGCGAGCCGATGTCAGTCGTCCGATCACCGGCGCCGACGGCGGCGGGGACCAGTACGTCACCGGGGGTATGCACGCCGGTATACACCCAGGAGTCGAACCCCTCGGAAATCATGGCCAATCCCCTACGCCCCTCGGGAGTCATGACCAATCCCCTACGCTCCTCGTTGAGTCTTGCCGCCGGCCTCAGCGGAGCAGGCGAGGAGGACAGCGTCTACATCACCATTTGAGTTCGATCTCGAGCTCGCGCTCGTCGTCCTCGAACTCGATCTCGAGCTTGAAGTCCACCTCGTCCGGAACGTGCACCTTGAAATGCAGGCCGCCGCGGTCGAACTCGACGTCGTTGTGCCGAGCGAGGGCGTCGGCGATCGCGTGCAGGCGAGCGGCGGCGCCTTCTCGGCTAAGCCGTTCCGTCTCGGTGATCTCCAATAGATCGCTCATTCTGACCTCTCTGTTGTTGGGCTTGCGGGCCTATTCTGGTGGCTCCAGGCGATACTTGCCAGCTCGACCATGCCGGCCTCGGATGCCTTCGGGAGCTGTTGCCGCCGGCGAAGCCCCCCGGTGCTGACGGGCGATGTGCGCCCCAGAGGCCGGGGCCGCCGAATGCGAAACCTCAGCGGCGACTCGAAGAGGAGAGCCTCACCGTCGACACCCGCGGCGACCGTCTGTCCGAGTCGATCTCGAACGTTCGGGCGGACCATCCACGCACGGGTCGGTGAAATGACTACCTTTCATGCCGCGGCTAGGCGGGGCCGACGACAATGATGCCTAGCAAGCCACCGCGGTGCCCGCTGCCCGGGTTCCGCGTAGCTACCGCCGAGGCACCCACGCAAAAACGTCGGGGTTGGCTCCGGTTCGACCGTGCTCTCCCTTGTCGAGTGCACCGATCGCCGCCATGTCATCCTCAGTCAGCTCGAAGTCGAAGATCTCGAAGTTCTCCTTGATCCGCGACGGTGTCGTTGACTTCGGGAAGACGATGTCACCGCGCTGAATATGCCAGCGCAATGTGACCTGTGCGGTCGTCCTGTCAACACGCTCGGTGATCTCGCTGATCGTCGGATCCTTGAGCACTCCTCCCTGCGCAATAGGCGACCAGGCCTCGGTGAGAATGTCGTGTTGCTTGCCGTACGCCCGGACCTTCTCGTTGGTGAAGTACGGATGCACCTCGATCTGGTTCACCGCGGGTACGGTCTCGGTTTGGTCTGCCAAGCGCTGCAAGTGGTCGACCTGGAAATTGGAGAGACCAATAGAGCGCGCCCGCCCGTCTGCGTAGAACTCCTCCAATGTCTGCCAGGTCGAGACAAAGTCACCGTCGTAGAGCGTAGGCAGCGGCCAGTGGATCAAGAACAGGTCGACGTAGTCGAAGCCGAGGGCCTCCAGCGTTTGGTCGAACGCCCGCCGAGCGTCGT
>DATFQP010000336.1:0-3525 GCA_035264145.1 Propionibacteriaceae bacterium | reverse complement strand
CGACACCGTGATCAGCGCGAACCTGGCCGAAGAGGACCGGTGGAAAAGATGGGCGCCACGAGTGGCAGCAGAACTCAGCGTTCGCAGCATGTTGTGCCTGCGGCTGTTCACCAGCGCCGAGCTGGTTGGCGGCCTGAACCTCTATTCGAAACAGATTGACGCGTTCGACGAGGACGACGCGTATACCGGCACCTACCTCGCCGCACAGATCGCCGTGGCGGTAGCGGAGACTCAACAAGTGGACGGCCTCCGGATCGCCGCCCTGAACCGAGCCATCATCGGCCAAGCCCAGGGCATCCTCATGGAGCGTTACACCATCGACCCCGAGCAAGCCTTCAACGTCCTACGCCGCGTCTCCCAGAACAACAACATCAAACTCATCCGGGTGGCCGACGAACTCGTCCGCACCCGCCGAACCCCAGGCTGAACGCCACGACTTAAGTTGTTCTTCGCTGCTTTAACCTCGCCAAGTGATCTTGGGCCGGTCGCCGGCGCAAGTTCTACCAGTTCACCGCCATCGACGACTGCACCCGGCTCCGGGTGCTGCGCGCCTACCCCCGCTGCGACCAGAAGACCGCCATCGCCTTCGTCGACGACGTGATGGCGAAACTGCCCTTTCAGGTGGAGCGGGTGCAAACCGATAACGGGTCGGAATTCGGCACCTCGTTCCACCTTCACCTGCTCGACCTTGGCGTCGACCATGTCCGCATCAAACCGCGCACCCCGCGGCTCAACGGCAAGGTAGAAAGATCCCACCGGATCGACTCCGAGGAGTTCTATCGGCTCCTCCACGGCCAAGCCATCGACGACGCCAACGTCTTCACCGAGAAGCTGCAAGAGTGGGAGGACTACTACAACTACCACCGTCCTCATGGCGCTTTGAACGGCCAAACACCATACGAACGCCTCGGGCAGAAAAACCCAAGACCCGCTGTCATAGGCCTTCGTCAGTTGCACAGCGGCTCCGCTTTCCGACTAGGTAAAACGCTTCGGCATCTGACTGACCAAAGAGCCGGCGTGGAGCGATACGTGGAGCGAATCGCTAATCTGTGACTGTGGCGAGCGGGTCTCGGGGTCGCAGACGGACCCGTGGGGAGATCGAGCGACTGCCTAGCGGAGCGCTTCGAGGGAGGGTGTACGCCGGCATCGATCCGGTGTCCAAGAAGAGGCATGACTTGGTCGAGACGGTCCCCGCCGGACCGTCTGCGGGAAGCGGAACGGGTGCGGACTCGACTGTTGAACCAGGTCGATAAGCGTCGCAACCCACGCAGGAAGGCCACGCTGAACCAGCTGCTCGACCGGTGGCTAGAGGTTGTCGAGCTGGAGACAACCACCCGCAACAGCATGGAGATTCCCGCGAGGAATGGCCTCAACAGCCCAAGCCGTTACCTCCATGCACCTGATTGTCACGCAGCACACCGACAGATTGCTACGATTCGGCGCTGCCCCTAAACGGGCGTCGCCGCAGCCGACCACTGTCGCAGTGCCGGTCATTACCTGGTCCTGCTCGACGTTGGGGCCCGACTGGTCGCCGTTCTCCGCCGCTCGAGCTGCTCGCCTCGACGTCCCCCTACGCGGACGGGGTCAGATATTCGTGTACCGAACGGATGCAGACACTCCCCTCGCCAACAGCGGACGCAATTCGCTTGACTGAGCCGTATCGGACGTCGCCGACAGCGAACACGCCCGGCATGCTGGTCTCTAACGGGAGCGAAGTCTTCGTCAGCGGCCGACCACTCGGACGGTACGTAAGCAGGTCCTGACCGGTCACGATGAACCCCTTATGGTCGCGGTGGATGCTTTCCGGAAGCCAGCTGGTGCGCGGCACGGCGCCGATCAGGACAAAGAGGGCGGCGGCGGCGACCGTCCGAATCCAGCCCGTGTTCTCGTCGCGCAGCACCAGTTCCTGCAGACGGGCGTCGCCGCCGCCATCGACGACGACACTGCGCGGCCAGACATCGATATTGTCGGTGGCTTCGATGGTCTTCAGCAGATAGTCGGACATGCTTGCCGCGAGCCCATCACCGCGGACGATCATTGTGACCCGGCTGGCGTACCTCGCCAGGAAGACTGCTGCCTGTCCCGCCGAATTGCCCGCGCCCACGACGAAGACGTTCTGGCCGGCCAGCGCGGGAGCTTCCGTGACTCCACCCCCATAGAAAACCCCTGCGCCGAGCAGGGCCTCGAGTCGTTGCACGCCAAGACGCTGATAGCTTGCCCCGGTAGCCAGGACGACGGTGCGAGCCGTGATCTGCGCATGATCCGCTAGAGCGACCATCAGGTGATCGCCGTCTGTGCGCAAGTCAGTGACCTGGCGCATGACGGAGGTTTCTGCGCCTAAGGACCAGGCCTGGTCAAGAGCGCGGTTGCACAAGTCGGCGCCGCCGATGCCTAGCGGAAAGCCGAGGTAGTTGCGAATCATAGAGCTACTGCTCGCTTGACCGCCGATCGACTCGCGATCGACGACGAGAGTCCGTAGTCCCTCCGACGCGGCATAGACGGCGGCAGAGAGTCCCGCCGGTCCGGCGCCGACCACGACGAGGTCGAACACGCCCTCGGTCGAGGCGTGCCGGACGCCGAGCGCATGCGCCATCTCCTCGTTGGTGGGGTTGGTGAAGACCTGCCCGTCGTAGCGGATGAGGACTGGGAACGGCCCGTCGGTGTGGCCGATCTCGCGCAGCAACGCCGCGCCCGCTGGCGAGTCGGCGCTGTGGAAGACGAACGGCAGCCCGCCGCGCTGCAGTAAGTCCCGTGTGTGGTATGAGCGCGGGGACCACGGCTCGTCGATCAGGGTGACGACGGTTGGGCGGTCCGGATGCTGCTGCTGCCAGTCCCGCAGGATCTCCGTGACCAGGAGGTGCAAGTTCTCATCCGGAGAACGAGCAGGCACGTTGGCGTAGCGATCGAACCGGCCTTGGGAGATCATCCTGAGCACCGGCTTCGACGTGGACCGATTGCTCCATGGGATAAGTAGCACTCGTTTGGCGTGCGGATGCAGCTCGTGGGCCTGCTGAAGGAACTCGGTGCCGGTCATCGCGGCCATCTGGCCGGCGGCGAGGACGATGAGCACTATGGCGTCAGACGCTGCCCGTAAGGCGTCCAGCCGCTGCAGGGCACGCAGCGGCGAGGATTCACAGATGATCTCGTAGTCGGTGGCGTACCGGCTCGTGAGTTCCCGATGAATCGCCTGCCAGTCGCGCGGGTCGTCGAGCACCGCCAGTATCGTCGGCTTCACTATCGAGCCTCGCACTTCGCCAGTCGGACGCCATCGCGACGCATCTATGCTCCACCTTCCACCAGCGACAGGGCGCAGACCTGACGAAGCCGAGGCTTCGACCGTTGCCACTGCGGGACGAACGCCATGTCAGGACCTGTTTCCTCGCTCTCTTAGGACCGAACGCTGATCTTGTTCCAGGGGCACAGGTAGCCCAATCTATAGGCCGCCTCCAGACCACGAATGTCCAAAATGGCTGGCACCTGCTCGACGCCGATGTCGACCACGTCAAGATCAAACCGAGAACACCG
>DATFQP010000335.1:0-6291 GCA_035264145.1 Propionibacteriaceae bacterium | reverse complement strand
ACTGATCGCCATCTTCGCAACTCTGGTCTTTGGTGTGCTCGCTGGCGTCATGATCGGCATCGCCCTCTCGCTGCTGTGGCTGATCGCCGTGACCACACGCCCCAATATCGCTCTGCTCGGGCGTGAGCCAGGTACGCAGGTCTACCGGGACATCTCCAACCACCCCGAGGACGAGCAGCCCGCTGGCATTGCTGTTATCAGGCTCGACGGCGACCTCTTTTTCGCCACCGCCGATGCCCTTGAGGACCGGGTCCGTAACGTCATCCGCTCATCGAGCGGGCTTGATGGGATCGTGCTCGACTGCGAGGGCATCAACTTCGTCGACTCGCAGGGTTCGGCCAAGATGGCGGAAATCGCCCGTCTTGTTGAGGAGTCCGCGCTCACCCTCAGGCTTGCCCGGGTTAAGCCATCGGTTGCGGCTACCTTGGGCCGGGATGGAGTACTGGAACGGATTGGGCCCGACCAGATCCATGGCAATGTCCACCGAGCCGTACAGGCGCAAAAAGCTGCCACCGCCGACAAGACCGGTCCGAGCCGACCTGACCTGTCGATAGAGGGCACTCTTCACAGCGACTATGTGGCCAGTCGGTCACGAAGCCCGGTCTGGGGCACTGCAGCCGACTCGGCAGAACGATGAGCGCGCGCTCGTTACAGAACAGTCAGGTACAAGGCGCGCAACACCTTCGAGAAGATGCTGACCTACGCCAGCCACATAGGCCTCTACTCAGAGGAAATCGCGCTCACTGGGGAGCAGATCGGCAACTTCCCCAATCCTCGACGTCAGGATGTGTGACTATGCGCTGACAGCCAGCTAGCCTGAGACGTCGCCCGCAAGGGGTGATTACCAGCGGCCTGTGGAGTGAGACGACGCCGCAGTGAATCGTCACCGCGCAGGTCGGCGGCCGGAAGCAGGTGGGAATAGTGGCTCAGAGTGGCTCCGTCGAACAGGGGTCGGGCAATCTGCGACGCGTACTCGCCCCCCTGGCCCTCGCCCAGTTCATCTGTAGCTTTGCTGGCTCGAACATGAACGTGATGATCACCGACATCAGCGAAGACTTGAACACCACCGTCCAGGGCGTTCAAATCGCGATCACGATTTTCCTGCTGGTCATGGCAGCGCTGATGATCCCCGGCGGTAAGTTGACCGACCGTTACGGCCGCAAGCGCTGTTTCATGATCGGACTCGTCATCTACGGTGTCGGCGCTCTGCTGAGCGCCGTCTCCCCGGGGCTTGGAGTGCTCATCATCGGCAACTCCATACTGGAGGGTGTCGGCACGGCACTGCTGATCCCACCCGTCTACATCCTCACCACACTGCTGTTTACTGAGATTACGTCCCGAGCACGTGCCTTTGGAGTGATCAGTGCCATGGGTGGGGTCGGCGCTGCGGCCGGACCGCTGCTCGGCGGGCTCATCACCTCCGCGATCAGCTGGCGGGCAGCATTCGTCTTCCAGGCGCTCATCATTGCTGTGATCGTTTTGCTCAGTCGACGCATCAAGGACCCGCTACCACCCGACCCGAGCCGATCATTCGATACTGGCGGCGCAATCCTCTCGGCCATCGGCCTGGTGCTTGTGGTCATGGGCATCCTGGCGGCAGACAACAGTATCTGGCTTACGGTGATCTTGATCGTCGTCGGTGCTCTCGTCCTCGTATTGTTCTTCCGATCGGTGCGCGCGAAGGAGCGGGCGGGCAAGGAGCCGCTGCTGTCGACGAGTCTCTTCCGCAATCGCACCTCCAATCTCGGCCTGGTGACTCAAAACACCCAATGGCTGATGCTCCTGGGTACCTCTTTTGTGGTCTCGGCCTATTTGCAGGTCGTTCGCGGCTACAACGCGATCCAGACCGGTGTCATTTTCACGGCCGCAACGGTCGGGTTGCTGGTCTCCTCACTTGCCGCCGAGCGGCTCGCGAAGCGATACGCGCAGCGGACCCTCATCCTTGCCGGGTTCGTTCTCACCATCGCAGGCGTCGCCGTCCTGCTGTTCTTCGTGAGCAGATCTCCGACAGCCTGGGCGTTCGCGCCCGGCCTGCTCCTTATCGGACTCGGTCTCGGCGCGATGCTCACGCCGTCGGTCAACGTGGTGCAGTCCAGCTTCCCTGATAGTCAGCAAGGTGAAATCTCCGGTCTGTCCCGCAGCGTGTCCAATCTCGGCTCTTGTCTCGGGACCGCCATCGCCGGCACCATCCTCGTTGCCGGCATCACCGCAACACCGGGCCGCGCGTACGCGCTCGCGATGACCGCGCTCGGAGTGGTTGGTGTGATTGGGCTGGTTGCCGCGGTGCTACTGCCGTCAGAGCTCCGGACTGCCACTGCCCAGGACGTCCCGCAGCACGACGGTCCTGGCGACCGAAAGGGCGCAGTAGACAACGCGAGTTGATCTGCTTGAGAGTTCCCACAGGCAGTTGATCAAGATGACAGCTGCCACTCCCGACGCTGACGGCGTAAGGATGCAGCCGCCGGCCCGCCATTGGCAGGTGGTCAGTCGAGTGTGATGATGACCTTGCCGTTGGCGCGGCCTTGCTCGGCGTACGTCACCGCCTCGAGGGTCTGGTCAAATGGGAACGTCTTGCCGATGACTGGGCGGAGGTGGCCGGAGTCGTAGAGGGTGGCAAGCTCGCGCAGCTGGGCACCGTTGGCCTGCATGAACAGGAACGAGTAGCTCACGCCGAGCTTCCGGGCTTGCTTGTGGACCTTTCGGCTCAGCAGCCCCATCACGGCGCCCATGTACTTCGGTGCCCCAAGCTGCTTGGCGAACCCGGGGTCCGGCGGGCCAGTCACGCTGATCGCGTGTCCGCCGGGTTTGAGGACCGTGAGCGACTTCTCGAGGTTTTCGCCGCCGAGTGAATCCAGCACCACGTCGTAGCCGGAGAGGACGTCGGCGAAGTTCTCGTTCTTGTAGTCCACGACGACGTCGGCGCCGAGGTGGCGCACCAGCTCCGCGTTCTTTCCACTCGCGGTTGTCGCCACCGTGGCGCCGAGGTGCTTGGCGAGCTGGATCACGGTCGACCCGAGGCCCCCGGCGCCGGCGTGGATGAGGACCTTCTGGCCAGCTTTCAGCTGGACTCGGTCGACGAGGGCCTGCCACGCAGCCAGTGCCACCAGCGGCACCGCGGCCGCCTCGTGCAAGGTGAGGGAGTCTGGCTTGGGCGCGACGTCGTCCTGGTCGATCGCGATGTATTCCGCGAAGGTCCCGATACGCAGGTCGCGGGGGCGGGCGTAGACCTCATCGCCTACTTGGAAGTCGCGTACGGCCGAACCGACCCTGGTCACCACGCCGGCAACGTCGTGACCGAGCACGAACGGGGTTCGGTACTTCAGAAGCTGCCTGAACTGGCCGTTGCGGACCATATTGTCGAGCGGGTTGACGCTGGCGGCGCTCACCTTGACCAGCACGTCACCGTCGCCGACCTCAGGCTCCGGTACCTCGGCGGCGCGCAGGCCGTCTTTGCCGTATTGCTCGACGACGAATGCCTTCATGAGCGTTCCCCTCTCAGAGGAACTTGAGAGCCCGCTTGACGAAGTCCTGCTGAACCGGAACACGCCGCCGTGCCCGGCGTCGGGATAGATGACGAGTTGGCTGTTGGCGAGTCGTCGGTCGAGGTCGATGGTGTTCTTGGTGGCACCATCTTGTCGCTTGTCACCGTCCATCACGAGCACCGGCTGGTGGATGCTCGCGAGGTCCGCCGGTTTCTGCTGACCCCGTCAGTGAAGGGCCTTCCCTGTTTGGTCACACCGCGTACGCCGCCGCTGAGTGCTGGTAGCGGGCTCTAGGCGGGCGCTCCTAACTCCGGGACGAGGCCTAAACTTCGTCTTGTGGCTGACGCCTTCGAGCAGGAGCTCTTGACCGATATCGCAGAGGCAGAGGCAATCGGCCAAGATGATCTCGCGGCAGAGTGGCGGCTGGAATTGAAGACCTATCGCGCCGCCCAGAAGCAGGCCGTCCTCGAAGAGCAATCCTGGGGCGGTAGTTCTGCTGTCATCCGGCGAGGGGCGCTCGGGAGACGGCGGTCGGAACACCACCCTCGATCATCCGGGACGTGAGCCTCTTCGGCGCTCGCCGCCATCCGCGCACAGCCGCATTGCCAGTCGAGGGTCACCTCCCTGGTTTCGACCGTGCAACCGGCTGGCTGAATTCCTCCCCTCTCACCGCGGCGGAGCTGCGTGGGAGGGTCGTTCTCGTCGACTTCTGGACCTACACCTGCATCAACTGGCTCCGCACGCTGGCTTTCGTGCGCGCGTGGTCGGTGAAATACCGCGACCTCGGGCTCGTCGTCATCGGCGTCCATACGCCGGAGTTCCCGTTCGAGCGCGAGGTCGACAACGTCCGCGAGGCCGCGCAGGACATGCGGGTCCAGTACCCGATCGCTCTCGACAGCGACTACGGGGTGTGGAGCGCCTTCGCCAACCGGTACTGGCCGGCCGTCTACCTCGCCGACGCGGAGGGCCGGATTCGGTACCACCACTTCGGCGAGGGCGAGTACGACGAGGGCGAATGGATGATCCAGCACCTGCTGCACGAGGCGTCGGGCGAGGGGGTCGATAACGAACTCGTCTCCGTCGCGCCCGACGGATTCGAGGCGCAAGCCGACTGGACGAACCTGCGCTCTCCCGAGACCTACCTCGGCTACGCGCAGGGGCAGAACCTCCAGTCTCCCGGCGGGGTGGCGTACGACGAGGCTCACAGCTACGTCGCGCCCGAGTCGTTGCAACTCAACACCTGGGCCCTGGGCGGAAACTGGACGATCGAGGAGCGGGCGAGCGTGCTGAACGAAGCCGGAGGGCGAATCTCATTCCGGTTCCATGCGCGTGACGTCCATCTCGTCCTGCGCTCGCGGACGACCACGGTCGTCCCGTTCCGCGTGCTGATCGATGGCGAAGCGCCCGGCGCAGCCCACGGGCTGGACGTCGACGAGGAGGGCCGGGGAACGCTGATTCGGCCACGGCTCTATCAGCTGGTGCGCGGGCCAGGGTCGATCACGGACCGCATGTTCGAGATCGAATTCCTCGATGAGGGCGTCGAGGCGTACGTCTTCACCTTCGGTTAGGGGGCGGGCCCGGCCGTCAGCGGTGTCGGTACACGATCTTGGAACGTCACGGGTGAAGGCCGACGTCGGGATGACCTCCGCGCGCTTGGCACATTGATCAGCAGCACGACGGCGCTTCCGCAGCCCCAGCCATGGGATAGAGGGGCGCGGGGACAGGATGGGACATGTTTTCCACCGATGGTTCGACTTGCGGCGCCTTTCAACGATCGGCTGGAGGGTTGGTGAAACTCCGAAAAGTTCAGAGCTGGGGATCGACGCGGGTGGCAGGTTCCACCAGCGCCACGGAGATCAAGGTGACGCCGAGGTCTCGGATCTTGGTGAGCATCCCGTGCAGTTCCGCCTGGTCCGAGATGACACCGGTGAGACTCGTCGTTCCATCGGATTCCCGGGTCAAGGTGAGGTGACCGAACCAGGGCGCCCAGTACTGGTCGAGGTGCCCCTCGACCCGAAGGTGGTAAGTGGCAGGCACGTGCCCTTTGGTCGCGGGGGTCATGAGGATCCGACCTTCGCGGTCACTCTGATGCTTCGGTTGTTGATGGCGGCGGAGAACTGGAACGCGCCGAGGACGGCGTACCCGAGTGCGCTGACGATGTGCACGACCAATGGCACCCGCGAGGCGGTGAGGCGAGGGTTCGCGGGCAGGAAGTGCGGACCGCCAGCCAGTTCGACCAGCCGCAGCGAGCCGGCGATGGTGGGGACGACGACGAGGGCCACCAGGGAGAAGGGCACACACTCGGTCGACCGGTTGGACCGGGTCGACCGAGTGGTGCGGGCGGCTGCATCGATGGTCACTTGGCGCCGGTCGGATCGAGCTGTGAGCTGACCGGGCTGGCCATTGGGTGGGTGTTCTGTGAGCGCTGCTCGCGCCACAAGGAGAAACCGAGACCGATCAGGGCGACGCTGACGGGAATGGCGAAGAGCCGTTGGGTGAGCTCGGGCAGCATGGAGGTTGTGAGGATGGCGACGGCGCCAACGGAGAGGAGTAATGCGGCCCACCGGGCGAGGACGTTCGCCCGGAAGAGGGCGATGCCGAAGATGATGCCACCGGCGACGTAGGCGAAGCCGCCGCCCTGGATGAAGATCTGCAGCGGACCGATGTCGCCGCTTGGGGTGCGGTTGGTGGCCACCGCGAGGACGTCGTTGACGAAGCCGGGCTCACTACCGGCAAGGGTTGGGAGGACGAACACACCGACGACTTGGGTGCTGAAGATGGCGAGGTAGCCGACGCCGAGTACGACGTA
>DATFQP010000334.1:0-3376 GCA_035264145.1 Propionibacteriaceae bacterium | reverse complement strand
TGCCTAATCCGAGAGTCCTCGGGGTTGTGCACGACGGTGAGGACGAGAGCCATCGAAGCACCGGAAATGGCTGCCATTGACCTCGGTGGAGTGACCGAGAGGGTGGACATCACAGAAGCTGGACGTGATCCGCCCGACGCGCCACACCGCGGGTGTCGAGGAATCGAGTGGAGAACGCAGCCATCGCGTGGATGTCGTATTCGTCGTGATTCTGCAGCAGGACGGAGATGTCCGAGTCGCGCAATGACTCGAAGAGATCGTCAACCCGCGGTACATCGCAACCAGAGACCATGAACTGCTTGACCAGGGGATCGTGGAAGCGCAGCAGTGCGCCCTGTCCGAGCAACGCCTTGGCCAGCGGTACGGCCGGTGACTCGCGGGTGTCAGCGATGTTCGCCTTGTAGGTAACCCCGAGGAGAAGGACCGACGCGCCGCGCAGCGGGGTGCCGTCGAGATTGAGCTGATCTTGAATCCGGCGGGCGATGTAGCTCGGCATGGTGGCGTTGATCTCCTGCGCCAGCTCGACGAACCGGAACGGATAACCCAGCCTGGCTCGAACCCGGTGAGACAGGTAGTTCGGGTCGATCGGAATGCAGTGGCCGCCGACACCTGGCCCTGGCCGAAACGCCTGGAACCCGAACGGCTTGGTGCTGGCTGCGTCGATCACGTCCCACAGATCCACCTTGAGCTCGTGGCAGAAGCGGGCCATCTCGTTGACCAGAGCGATATTGATATGCCGGTAGGTGTTCTCGAGAAGTTTGGCCATCTCGGCTTCCCGAGTGCCCTTTGCCCGGACCACAGTATCGACGAACTGTGAGTAGAACGCCTCCGCGGCGTCCGTGCAGGCGGCAGTGTGGCCACCGACCACCTTTGGCGTGTTCTTCGGACCGAACTGGTGGTTGCCGGGATCGACTCGTTCCGGTGAGAAGGCAAGGCAGAAGTCCTGCCCCGCGACCATTCCGGACGCCTCGAGGATCGGTCGGATCTCCTCGTCGGTGGTTCCGGGATAGGTGGTGGACTCCAAGATCACAAGCGTGCCGGACTGAAGATGGTCCGCCACCGAGCGGACGGCACTCACCACCGGACCCAGATCGGGAGACCCGTCGCTCGACAGAGGTGTTGGCACGCAGATCACGATGGTGCGAGCTCGTTGCAGGACGCTTGGATCGGTGGTGGCGGAGAAACCGTTCCGCAACATCACACCGACGTCGGAGTCATCAAGATCATCGACATGTGATCGTCCGGCATTCAGGCCGTCGACGACTTCGAGGTTGATGTCCAGGCCAATGACGCTGAGACCAGCTGCTGTGGCTTCCCGAGCTAGGGGAAGCCCTACATAGCCCATCCCGATGATGGCAGCGTCGACCGTACGATCCATTGCCTTCAACTCCTACGTGGGGGAAGTTCGCGTTTCAGCAGAAGCGCGCACAGAGGTGAAATGGCACGGTGGTGACCTTGCCCGTAGCGTTTTGTCAGCGCAGGGGGATCACCGCGGCCAACGCTAGAACCAGTCGTGACGAAAACGGTGCATCAGTGTCCGATTCTTTCGTCGTGTCGCGTCGACACGTCAGCTCTCAAGTCAGGTTGCTCGTGATCCGAACAGGCGCAGCTGTCCATCCATGAGCTTCTCGAGCCGTGTAATCGCCCCAGGTGATCTCGGCCCTGCTGGCTGCCATATGCCAGACCCCGAAGCTCGATGCTGCTGCCGACAGCAGCTCCGGGTTGATGCCAGCGTTTGGCTTCAATCCGGCATCGTTGCAGATGCGCCGATGCACCCGAGTCCGCATCGCCACAAGCACGCTGCCAGAGGGTGCATGGATCAGGATCACGCCGACGCCCCGGCGTCCAAGCTCGCGGGTGATGAGTCGAATCGAGCGTTCCGAGATAGTCGCTTCGGCGGGGAGCCAGACGTCGCAGAATGACGCGACGAACGGCATGCCGTCGGCCGACTGGGCGACCTCGTTGGCTCCCACGACCACATGGTCAGGGTCAAGGCGTTCGCGCACATAGTTCAGCCGCCCGGCGTCGCCGATCGCGTGGACCACCGCGCGCGGCACGGTGAGCACCGGACGATCGAGGGGATCTGGTGCGTCCCTGCGGAAGCCTCGCACAGGCAGCAGTCGTTCGACGTACGGCTCACGTTCCATACGGATCTGTTCCCTGCGGTCGAGGCTCATGTTGCGACGACCCTGGTGCCAGTGAACTGCGTCGCGGTCGAGCACCATGATCGCCCCGTTGGCGTGAACTCGGTAGCCGAATTCGGTGTCCTCAATGCCGCGGATGCCGAGCTCACGGAACCCACCCACAGCCCAGTACTGGTCGGCCGACACCGCGAACGTCGCGCCGATCACGATGCGGAACGCGTCGACGGCCTCGAGCCGGAGATCGTCGGTGCGGCGGAACGTTTTCTCGCGCCAGTCATGGTCATCGACATCCTTGCCCTCGAAATGGGCGCCGAGGCCGTTGTCGGCGACCAGGCGACGGAGGTCCTCGTCGGTCAGTTCTTCCATGTCGGCGAACCGGCACAAACCCATCGCTAGGACGTCGGAGCGATCGACGAACCACCGTGCGTACGACGCAATGACCTGGCGTTCCGGAACAATGTCGGCATCGAGGAAGACAAGTAAGTCGCCGCCGGCTCCGCAGGCCGCCGCGTTGCGACCGCGACCGGCGCCGAATGCCAGCGTCCGCTCCAGGCGCACGACCGAGACCGGGAATGGGTAGCGACCGGACGGCGTGATGGGCGGCTCCGACCCGTCGTCGGCGATGACGACCTCCATCAGGGAGCTTGGGTAGGTCTGGAGGCTAACCGCGTCAAGCACGCGCTCGAGGTTGGACGGGTTGTTGGCCGGGATGCAGATCGAGACGCGCCGAGTGGGCGTCCAGGTCGTACCCGCCGGTGGCACCAACGCCGACCAATCGTTGCCGCGAATCAAGGTCAAGCGACGACTCCGGCGAACTGCAGGTCGAGGCCCGGCCGTTGGTCCACAGCCTGGGCGAGGAAGTAGTCGTCGTCCACCTGCCACGTGTGGTTCGCGGCGTAGGAGTCGCGCCTGAGTAGGTATCCGACACCGTGCGAGCGGTAGATTGTGCCGCCCACTGCCTCAATTCCCTCGATGAGCAGACGATCGACTCGGCGGGGGCCCGCCGGCCAGCCTCCCATTTCCTTCAGCGTTGAGCGTGTCAGCATCAGCGTTCCACCGGCGACTGTGGTGGAGAAGGTTTCGGCGCCCTCCGGGAACCGCCGCAGCGTGAGGTTGAGAGAGGACAAGTAGACGTACTCGGCTGCCTTGGCTACGACACTGGCCCCCGAATAGCGCATTGCAGCCACCAGATCGAGCAGGTGCTCGCTCGCATACCAGTCGTCGTCGTCCCA
>DATFQP010000333.1:0-6324 GCA_035264145.1 Propionibacteriaceae bacterium | reverse complement strand
TCCAGATCGAACCTGGACGAGATCACACAACTCGTTTGCCTGCCACAAACCGTCGGGGCCGTCTGCGTGCACTGAACGCCGACCGATCAGCACGTCGTCAATGCGGGTGTCATCACAGACCTCGCAGACCAGCGCTTGGGGCGAGTGCCAGATCCGGACCGTGCCGTGCGTCGCGCCACGACTCAGGCTGGCCACGGCCAGCCTTCGTACGGTGCCCGCGAGGTCGGAGATCTTGTCGGAGCCGAGCCCTGCCGCATAGGCGTCTAGGGTGACGATGCCGAATACTCTGTTGACGTCCTCACGAGTGAAGATCGACTCGCCCGGATCTCCGGCAAGCGGGGCAAGCCCGGCCTCGAACATCGCCTCCACGTGCGTCCGGCCGCCGTAGAGCGAGTGACCACGGGGGTGATTGCCTTCCATCACGGTCAGGTGGCTGCGATGGGCTTCCTCGATGACGTCAGCATCCAGGCCGCGCACGTCGTAGGGGCAGATCAGCCAGAAGGGCGTCTTCGGGTCAACCGCCACATTGAGCAGGGCCTCGTGCAATTGGCACTCGAGGACTTCCTCCGGGCGGCGCCCGGCCCAGATTGGCTCACCGATTCCGCGGACCGGCTTGCCGTCGGCCGAATGGTCGTCGAGAAACGACTGCCAAGCCGGGATGATCCGTGCCGGGTTGCGTCCGAGGACGGCCATGTCGACGAACTTCACTTTTCTAGCCGAGGCGCCGAGAGCGTCCCGCAACCAGTTGGCGTGTTCTTTGATCACCGCCACCATCACCGGCTCGCCGGCGGACAGGCCCTCCTCGATGAAGGGCCCGAGGATGGAGGCGAACTCCCTGGCATCGCTCCACATGAGAGCCTCATGGCGATAGCTCTGGCGGGAGCGGGGTGGGGCCTTTGACATATCAATTCCTGAAATACGGCTATCAATTCAGCCGCCGGCCCCGAAACGGCGGAACTCCGGGCAAAGGACTGCGGCCCGCAGGTAACGGAATCATAACAGAAGGGGGCGGCTCCCGAGGTCCCAACGTACTCGGCGGGGATTCGGTTCGAGTTGGTGTCGATCTGGCAGGTCCAAGTTCGTAGCTCAGGTAAGGGGCGCCGAGGCCGCCGACCATTACCGGCAAGCCGCCGCACTGACCCGCAACGCTGGTGAGCGCACGGCGTTCCATGCCAGAGCAGATACCGAGGTCGCTCTCTTAGCCCGAGGCAGCGGGTCTGGCCAAGTAGCCCTGATCAGGAGTTTGCGCAGTGAAGTGGCCCGGAGGGGTGCCGCCGACAGCTGCATCGGAGTGGCCACGGCGCCACTAACGGAGGTCCTGCAGTTCCGAAGATAGGGAGACCGGCGATTCGATCTAGGCGGAGTCGGGCCGATGCTTCACCGCTGGTCGCTGCGAGCCAGCCGGATCCATCGATAGCCCCATCCGTTCAGCTCAAGGTGGTCCAGATTTCCCGTCGGTGCGTCGTACGGACCGTCGACCAACAGGTCGTACGGCGGGCCGTCCATTCCCTTCTGCGGGCCGACGTCGATCACGACGGGTGTGTCGGCGAGATTGTGCAGCAACAGAATCGAGCCGGCGGGCGCGTCGAAGCGGTGGGCCAGCACATGGCGGGGCAGCGGGACGTCGACGACGGAGCAAGTGCCCGTTCCGATCTCCCCAGCGATACGCAGGGTGTGCACCAGGTTCTCGAACCAGCGCAGCAGTGAGAGCGGATCGCGCTGCTGGGACCGAACGTTCACCTGCTTGGCGCCGTACCGGCCGGTCATCGTCACCGGCCGGGGCAAGGACCCGGGATCCGCGGAGGAGAATCCGCCGTTCGGTCCGTCGTCCCACTGCATCGGCGTACGAATGGCGTCGCGGCCGTTGAGGCGGAGGTCCTCGCCCATGCCGATTTCCTCGCCGTACCTCAGTACCGGGGTGCCCGGCAACGAGAACTGCAGGGCGTAGGCCAATTGAACGTGTCGAAGATCGCCGCCGAGCATCGGAGCGAGGCGGCGCCGGATGCCGCGACCGTAGAGCCGCATCTCCTCGCGAGGTGCAAAGGCTGCGAACACGTCACCGCGCTGCTCATCGGTCAGCCGGCTGAGATCAAGTTCATCGTGGTTTCGTAAGAACGTGGCCCACTGCGCGCCCGCAGGCAGCGCCACCGCCGTGGTTAGGGCGTCGATCAGCGGCTCCGCGTCACTTCGCGCCAACGAAAGCCAGATCCGCGGGTTGAGCAGGAAGTCGAACATCATCTGTGCCCGGTCACTCGGTCCATCGCGGCGAGCGCCAGTGAACTGCACAACGTCTTGAGGAGCGACGTTGGCTTCGCAGAGCAACACCGAGTCACCCTGCTGCCACTGGGTCTCCTGTCGCCAGGACTCCAAGATCGAGAAGTCCTGCGGTCCGGCGTCGATGCCTGGACTCACCTGTTCCAAGACGAAGGGCGCAGCGTCGATGCGGAAGCCGGACGCGCCGAGCTGAAGCCAGAAGCCCATCACCTTGGCGATTTCAGCCCGCACGTCAGGATTCGACCAGTTGAGATCCGGCTGGAACTCGTAGAAGCGATGGAAATACCAAGCCTGGGCCTGATCGTCGAAAGTCCAAGTCTCCCTCTGCTCACCGGGGAAGACGGTCCCCTGCAGCCGGTTCGGAGGCTCTTCCGCGCTCCAGACATACCAGTCACGAAACGGTGAATCAGCATTGCTCCGAGCTGACACGAACCACGGATGCTCATCAGAGGTGTGGTTCACGACCAGATCCAGGACGATTCGAATTCCCCGTTCCCGCGCCAGCCGGGCCAGCTCGCAGAAGTCGCCAAGGCTTCCCAGATACGGATTCACGCCGTAGAAGTCGGCAACGTCGTAGCCGTCGTCGCGGCCCGGGCTGGGATGGATGGGATTGAGCCAAAGGCAGGTGACGCCGACTCTTGCGAGATAGTCCAGTCTGCTGATCAATCCGCGCAGATCACCGCGACCATCTCCATCGGAATCTTGGAATGAGGCGACGTCGAGGCCGTAGATGACCGCCTCCTGATACCAGCGTTGCGTCACCGTCCTCCTCCCCCGAAGTTGGTCATCGCTATCAGGAGCGTTTCTTCGATTGCTTTGGCGGCTGGCCGCCAACGAAGGACAGCGCCGACATGATCCATTGCTCGGCGTCTTCTGCCGTTGCCGTCGGCGGCAAGGTGACCCAGCCACTCATCGGTCTCTCTGATGGACCGTAGGGTCCCCCGCCAGCAGCGCGCAACCGCTCCTCATCGGTCGAGCTCACTTTGACCCCGACGTCTGAGCCGAACAAACCCAGAAACATGTTGCCGTTGACGAACGCGCCGAGGTTGCCGAACATCGGCTTGACCTCAACCCGAGGATCGTCCGGCACGAGGGCCTGAAAGCGTTCCTTGTCCTCTTCTGTGGGTCTCGGGACTTGCATGATCTTGGACTCCCCTCGTCCGCCACGTCCTGCGCTGCCCGGTCAACACGCTCTCGCATTCGGAGCGTCTGGGTCAATGATCAATGACTCCGCGGCCTAGGCTCCGTACATGGCCAAGTTGATCTATTCCGCGATCACCTCACTCGACGGCTATGTCGCCGACAAGGATGGGAACTTCGACTGGGCCGCTCCGAGTGAGGAAGTGCACGCCTTCGTCAACCAACTTGAGCGATCGGTCGGAACGTATCTGTACGGGCGGCGGATGTACGAGACGATGGTCTACTGGCAAACCGCCCACACCCGTCCCGAGTCCTCGCCTGTCGAATTGGACTACGCCGAAATCTGGCAGGCGGCTGACAAGATCATGTACTCGAGGACCATGACAGACGTCTCCAGTGCTCGCACCCGTATCGAGCGGGAGTTCGACCCGGACTCCGTCCGAAGGCTCAAGGAGAGCGCCGGGCGGGACCTCAGTGTCGGTGGAGCTGAACTCGCGGCCCAGGCCATCAAGGACGGGGTCGTCGAGGAATATCACCTGTTCGTCAATCCCGTGGTCGTGGGCGGCGGCACGTCCACCTTGCCCGACAACGTCCGACTGGACCTCGAACTGCTCGAGGAACACCGGTTCTCCAGCGGTGTCGTCCATCTCCACTACCGACAAACCGACGCGAACTCGGCCGCGAGCTGAGTGTCGGCAGCACGGCGCTTCGGCCGACGCTTCCCGGTATGGCCGCGAGTACCATCACGATGACTCCGACCGGCTGCCCTAATTGATCTTGTGTGAGGTGTCGATGCCCTTCAACCCGGATAGCCACCTCCACGCCGAGGTGGCCAGCCAGCCGTCCGACTGGGAAGCAGTCACGGCACGGCTTCCCGAATTCGCATCCGTCTTGCCGGGCCGCGGCGCACGCGTGGCAGTGCTGGGCTCAGGTACGTCCTACTACATGGCGCAGGCCTACGCGGCACGACGTGAACTATCCGGCAACGGCGAGACCGACGCCTTCGCCGCCAGCGAGCATCGGCTGTCGCGCGGCTACGACGCCGTCGTCGTCATCAGCCGCTCGGGTACCACGACAGAGGCAATAGAGGTTCTCTCGCTTCTGAAGGAACGTGACATCCCCACCACGGCCATCGTGGCGAATCCTGGCACTCCGGTTGCGGAGCTGGCCACCCACACCATCGCGCTACCCGAGGTCGATGAACGGTCGGTGGTGCAGACCCGATTCGCCACCTCGACCCTGGCCCTTCTTCGCGCATCGCTGGGCGATGATCTAGCCGCTGCGATCGACGATGCCCGTGCCGTTCTCAGCGAGGAGGAGGCAGACTGCCTGGCCGGCGTCGCCCAAGCGGAGCAGGTGACCTTCCTGGGCCGGGTCTGGACCGTCGGGCTGGCCGAAGAGGCCGCGCTCAAGCTGCGTGAGGCTGCTCAATTCTGGACTGAGGCGTATCCGGCAATGGAATACCGCCACGGGCCTGTGAGCATCGCCAGCTCGGGCCGTGCCGTCTGGGCGTTGGGCGATGTACCCGATGGACTCGAGGCCGATGTGGCGGCCACCGGCGCCCACTTCGAACATCGCAACATTGACCCGCTCGCCGAGCTGGTCCGAGTCCATCGGCTCTGCCTGCGAAAGGCACGAGACAACGACCTGGATCCGGACCACCCTCGCCATCTCACCCGCTCGGTCATCCTCACTGCCGACGCACAGCAGAATTAGCGTGTCCGACCCGCGGGACGTGGTGGCCGCGGTCGACGTCGGCGGCACCCGAGTGAAGGCGGCACTCGTGGCGAGGCCGATGGAGGTGATTGCCGAGCTGACCGCGCCCACTCCGAACGACATCGACAAGGCTTTCGGAGCTGCCGTCGGGGAGACGGTGTCCCGGCTCGTCTCCACCGCGACCGCTCGAGTTGGTCCCGTCCGGCTGGCGGGCTGCGGCATCGTGGTTCCGGGCTTGGTCGATGAGGAAGCCGGTGTGGGCCGGCTGTCGGTCAACCTGCGATGGCGGGATCTGCCGATCCGCGACGTCGTCACCGCACGGATTGGCGTTCCGACTGCCGTCGGACACGACGTCCGAGCGGGCCTGCTCGCCGAGGCTCGAGCGGGGGCGGCGCGTGGTGTCCGCAATGCGGTCTTTATCGCGATCGGCACCGGGATCGCCGGCGCCCTCATGCTGGACGGCTCCATCGTCAGCGCCGACGGCTGGGCAGGCGAGTTAGGGCACGTCGTGGTCGACGAGGGTGGCCCCCTGTGCCCTTGTGGCCAGCGGGGCTGTCTGGAGACCATCTCCTCAGCGGCCTCAGTGGAGCGCACGTACGCCGCCGAGGTGGGAACACCGCTGTCGGCGGAGGAGATCGCGTTACGCGTTGCGGCCGGCGAAGCGGCGGCAGCGCGGGTGTGGGCTCGGGCGGTGGCTTCGCTCGCTTCCGCCGTCGTCACGACTGTGACCCTGACCGGCGTCGAGCTGGTGCTCCTCGGCGGCGGCCTCAGCCAGAGCGCCGACATACTTCTCACGCCGCTACGCAACGGTGTCAGCGGTCGACTTACCTGGCAGCGCGCGCCGCGGATCGAGCGGGCGGCGCTCGGGGACCGAGCCGGGACTCTCGGTGCGGCCTGCATGGCCTGGGATGCATTGTGATCATCGCGGTCACACCTAACGCCGCGCTTGACGTCACATACGAGGTCGATGAGCTGAAGCCGCAACACAGCCACCGGGTTCGTGCTGTCCACCAGCGGGCCGGCGGCAAAGGGGTCAACGTGGCATCCGTGCTGGCGCTCATGGGCCTTGACGCTGTTGCGACGGGCTTCGCTGGCGGCGCCACCGGTGCGCGGATCCGGGCGGACCTCGACTCGCGTGGCCTTCGCCATCGCTTTGTCGAGACCGAAGGTGAGTCGCGCCGAACGATCAACGTG
>DATFQP010000332.1:0-18991 GCA_035264145.1 Propionibacteriaceae bacterium | reverse complement strand
CAACCGGGACCATCCGGACGACCCCTTCCAGCCCTACGGGGCGACCGTCGGCCATGCGCTTGAGTGGTCGCGATTGTTGCTGCATCTGCATGCGTCGGTGCACAGCGCTCCTACCTGGCTGATCGAGGCTGCCATCGCCCTGTTCGACCGCGGCGTCGAGGACGGATGGGCGACCGACGGTGAACCTGGCTTCGTCTACACGACCGACTGGGACGGCCAACCGGTCGTGCGCGACCGGATGCATTGGGTCGCTGCTGAGGCGATCTCGGCCGGAGCAGCGCTGTATCGACACACGGGTGAGGCTCGATACGCGGAACTCTGCAGGAGCTGGTGGGGCTACGTCGAGAGGTACCTCATCGACCGAGAAGCCGGCTCCTGGCATCACCAACTCGATGCGAAAAACCGCCCGATCGCTACCGTGTGGCCGGGTAAGCCCGACCTCTACCATGCGGTTCAGGCGACCCTCATTCCCCGGCTGCCGTTGGCTCCTTCGCTGGCATCGGCGATAGCCGCCGAGGCGGTGACGTAGGCGGGCTTGCGGCCCCATACAAGGCCCTTGCGGAGACGAGCGCATGCAGCCTGGTTCGAAACTACTTGCGGCCTTGGTTCTTGACGGCCTCGATGGACGCAGCTGCCGCCTCCGGATCCAGATAACGACCCCCCGATGTGGTCGGCTTCAGATCGTCGTCCAGCTCGTATAGCAGCGGAATGCCGGTGGGAATGTTCAGACCGACGATGTCGGAGTCGCTGATCGCGTCGAGGTGCTTGACGATCGCCCGGAGCGAGTTGCCGTGGGCCGCGATCAACGTGATCTTGCCGGCCCGCAGATCCGGCACAATCCGGTCGTACCAATAGGGCAGTGCGCGCAGCAGCACGTCCTTCAAACACTCGGTCTGGGGACGCGCTTCGCTGGGGAGGCCGGCGTAGCGCGGGTCGCTGAAGTTCGCATTCGGATCATCGTTGTCGATCGGCGGCGGTGGAACATCGTAGGAGCGGCGCCAGATCATGAACTGTTCCTCGCCGAATTCGGCCAGGGTCGCCGCCTTGTCCTTCCCCTGCAGCGCACCGTAGTGCCGCTCGTTCAGCCGCCATGAGCGCTTGGTGTCGATCCAGTGCCGATCCGAAGCATGCAACGAGATCTCCGCCGTACGGATGGCGCGGCGCAGCACTGAGGTATGGACGACGTCTGGAAGCAGGCCGTTCTCCACTAGCAGCTCGCCACCGCGCTCGGCCTCCGCCTCCCCTTTGACGTTGAGATCGACATCGACCCAACCGGTGAAGAGGTTCTTCGCGTTCCAGTCGCTCTCGCCGTGGCGCAGCAGGACCAAGGTAGCCGTCATGACACCGGAGCCTAGTGGCGGTCCGACTCGGGGTCGAGGTGGGTGAAAGCGGCGAGATTCGCCGTCGATTCGCCCCGCGAGCGGCGCCAGGCCCACTCGCGCCGGATGCTGTCAGCGAAGCCTAGCTCCAAGATCACGTTGAAGCTGCTGTCCGCGGTCTCGGCGACCGCACCCATCACGCGGTCGACCTCGGACGCGGTGACCGCGGCGTTGCTCATTCTGCCGCTCAGATAGATGTCTCCGAGCGCGTCCAGGCAGAAAGCGATCCCGTGCAGCTTGAGGTTGCGCTGCAGCAGCCACTCGTACACCGCCTGATGATTCTCATCGGGTCTGCGGACCACGAAGGCCCGCACCTGAAGCCCGTGACTGCCCACCTCGAGCGCGCACTCGGTGATCAACTTCCGGGTACCCGGCAGGCTGACCGAGAACAGCCCCGGCTTGCCCTCCGACCAGGACAGGTCAAGTTCGCTGAGCGCTTCCCTTACGGCTGCACTCGCCCGCCGCTGTGCCTCCACGGCCCGGGCCCCGTTCATCCCGCCACCCTAGGTCCGACCCGTTGACTCCGCGCCCCCACATCCATCCCCAGACCTGAAGGTCATCGATGGCGTGGACGGTTCGAAGTCGGGATTGAGCACGTGACCAAGCCGACCGCGGGCGCTGGGTCTCAGGTCTGTTGCACGAACCAGCGAGCCTGGTAGCCCTGGACGCGCAGGTCGGCATCGGTCAGCGGTGTCTCCTCGGTCAGGGCGTCCCAAGCCCAGTTGCCGAGTGGGATCACCCAGCGCGGGAGAGTCTGGACCTCTGCCGTGACGTTGTACACGCCCACCATCGTTTGCATCTGGTGCCGCCGGATGAAGACCAGAACCGCCGGGTTCACCGGGTCGAAGATCTCCGTCTCCACCGCGGCATCGAGGCTTGGCAACCCGGCGCGAACCGTGACGGTGTGGCGGATGCCGTGCCACACGCGGTGTTCCAGAGTGCCTTCGACGTGCCGACGCGCGGCCTGGTCCCAGGGCATCCGCGGGCGGTGCACCCACCGGTTGTCGTCGGCATGGCTCGGATCGTCGACGTAGGAGTAACTGTTGGTCAACGCCAGCTCGTCACCCATGTAGATCAAGGGCAGGCCACCGAAGCCGAGAATGATCTGGTGAGCGAGCAAGTGCCGTCGGACAGCAAGATCAAGATGGACCTCGTCGGTGCTGTCGAGCGCCGCCTCGATGCCGAGGAGAGAGGCTGCCATCCCGCTGATCCGCCGATCGCCGGTGGCCAGATTCTCCTGGAAGACCAGCCCGCGGGCGTCGCTCATGGGATAGTTGCCGGCGTAGTAGTCGGCGAGAAATCGGCGGTGCTCGAAACCGTTCAGTCCGACCGACGCCGCGTCATTGTCGTCGATGGCCCAGCCGATGTCATCGTGGCAGCGCAGGTAGGTCCCCCAGACAGTGGTCGGGGGTTTGCTGGGAAAGCGATTCATGGCAGAGCAGAAGAGTCGCGTGTCCTTGGCGGCCAGCGTCGACCAGACCTGCACCATCAGCGAGTTCTGGTACGCCAGGTCGCTGACCTTGCCGGCATGCTTGCCGACGCCCAGGTAGGGAGCGAGATCGCTCGGTCCCACGATCGCCTCGGCCTTGAAGATCAACGCTGGGGCACCGATCCGCGCCACCGTACGCAGTGCCTGAGTGATCGCGTGCACCTCCGGTTGGTTCTGACAGTTCGTTCCCATGCGCTTGTAGATAAAGGCAATGGCATCGAGCCGCAGACATTCGACGCCGAGGTTGGCCAGCCACAAGATCAGGTCGGCGAACTCGCAGAACACCTCGGGGTTGTGCCAGTTGAGATCCCACTGCCAGGTGTTGAAGGTCGTCCAGACCCAGGATTGCAACTCCTCGTCATAGGTGAAGTTCCCGGGCGCGAAGTCGGGGAAGACCTCCGGCAGAGTCCTTTCGTAGGCGTCGGGCAGGCGCCGATCGGCGAAGAGATGGAAGAAGTCACGGTAGTGGGCGTCTCCGGCGCGGGCGTTGCGGGCCCATTCGTGCTCAGCCGCCACGTGGTTGAGGACCAGATCGAGGGTGAGGGAGACGCCACGGGAGCGCAGGACACTCGCTAACTCACGCAAGTCGGAGATGGTGCCGAGATCCTCGCGCACCGCCCGGTAGTCCATCACCGCGTAGCCGCCGTCATTTTCGCCGGGGCGCGGTTTCAACAGCGGCAACAGGTGCAGGTACGTGACGCCAAGCTCGGCCAGATAGTCGACCTTTTCGGCCACACCTATCAGGTCGCCGGCAAAAAGGTCGGCGTAGGTGGCGTAACCCAGCATCTGGGGATGCTGAAACCATTGCGGATCAGCATGCCGGCGCAAGTCGAGCAGCCGCAGATCGGCGGAGCGCTGGCGGAAGTTGTTGGCAGCAATCTCGACAAGCCGGTTCGCCATCTCGACGGCGGTGCCCGGATAGGCGCCGGTCAAGCCGCTCAACAGATCCGCCCAGTAGCGGCGCACGCGGGTCTCGAAGACCGCCTGATCGTGCGCCGGCTCTCCAGCGAGCAGCGCCCCAGCGTCTGGTATGGACATTGGCCCGAGGCTATTGGAGCGCAGCGCGCTTGTCAGCCGCCGTCACCGAAGCACCCTCCCCTGCACCAAGCGCAGCAAGCCGACGCCGCCGGCCGAGTGGCTGGAGGTCAGCTGCCTCGGCTGCTGGTACCGACCCTGCGGGCGTCATGCCGCAGCTCTTTTCCGCCGAACTTGACTCGCTTGCGGAATTCGTCGAGGAAGGCCTCACGGACCCGCTCGTTGTCGATAGCACCGCCGAGTGGTTCAAGGCCACCTCGAATCATCCGCTGGCAGACGCTCAGCCACGCCTGACCCATCGCGTACGTGAACGTCGAGGCAACCCCGGCCCCGATGGCACCGCCCACCAACGTACCGGCACCCGGAACCATCTTGATCAGGCCCGTGAAGGCTGAACGTCCCGCTTGGGTGGCCACCGCGGTCGACGCGATGGCCAACAGCGCCGCCCGCTCGAACTTGATCTTGTAAATCTGAGCGATCCGGGCCATCATGCCGAGCTGGATCGGAACCAGGAGCGTGGCGTCGGAGAAGGGGATGGGGCTGGCAGCCGCCGCCGCGGCACTGGTCGCCGAGGTCGCTATGTATCTCCTCGCTTCTTGCTCTTTCCGAACGTGATCAATTTCCTGCGCCGCGATGAGGGCTCCGTGGACTCCTTCGGGCGCAACGCGAAAGGTGGCATCAAGCAGATCCCTCAGCCCGTAAGCGGGCTGGCCAGAGAATTCGTCAGCCATCGCGTAGGTCAGAAATGGCCGGCCACCGGCGATCGGCAGCCGACGAGCCATGATCTGTTCGGCCAGCGCGATCGCGTCCGGATGATAGTGATTGTCGCGCATCGGCACCTGGGTCAGCACGACGATGACCGGAAGTCCGAGCTCGTCGAGCCGCCGGATGAAGTCCGCCTCGGAGTCCTCGAACCGTCGGTCCATGCCGCGGATGCAGAACCACGCAACGTGGATCTGCTCACTGAGCGGCTGGCGTCGCATGTCGGTCATGGCCCGACTGAGCTCAGTCAGAATCTCCTTGTTGTCCTTGCCGATCTCCAAGCCGGCGGTGTCGATGATGCCAAGATGGCCCACCTTGTCCAGGTAGAGATGGCTGCCGTGGGTGACCGGTTCACCGATACCGGTACGGGCGACCTCCTCGCCGAAGATCGCATTGATCAAGGTCGACTTGCCGACCCCCGTCTTGCCGAAGATCGCCAGATTGAAGCGGCCGATCACCGCACTTTGCTTGTCGAACTCGGTACGAAACGAATCTCGGAACCAATCCGTGCTACCAACCACTCAGGGCCCCTCTCGCCGATCCGGTGCTTCAAGGGTACGGGGGCAGCGCAGCTCAGCGGAGTCACGCATCTTGGAGGTCACAGTTAGACTTCCCGAGTTTGCCCGCGCGCCAATGAGAGCTCCACTGTCATGCCCACCCGAACCGACCTGCGCAACGTCGCGATCGTCGCGCACGTCGACCATGGCAAGACGACCCTGGTCGACGCAATGCTGTGGCAGTCGGGTGCCTTCCGAGTCGGGCAAGAGGTCCAGAAGCGGGTCCTCGACTCTCTTGCCCTCGAGCGGGAGAAGGGCATCACGATCCTCGCGAAGAACACTGCGGTACAGCACAAGGCCGCCGACGGCAGCGATGTCACGATCAACATCATCGACACCCCCGGTCATGCTGACTTCGGCGGTGAAGTGGAACGCGGGCTGGAGATGGTCGACGGCGTACTGCTGCTGGTCGACGCCTCGGAGGGCCCGCTCCCCCAGACCCGATTCGTGCTGCGCAAAGCCCTGGCCAAGCAGCTGCCGATCATCGTCGTGGTGAACAAAGTGGACCGCTCGGACGCTCGGATCAGCGAGGTCGTGGAGGAGACGTACGAACTTTTCCTTGACCTGCTGGAGGAGGACCAGACCCACGTTCTGGACTTTCCGGTGGTCTACGCCTCGGCCAAGGCAGGCCGGGCCTCGCTGACCAAACCCGTGGGCGGCAGCTTGCCGGACAGCCCCGACCTAGGGCCGCTGTTCGCGACCATCCTCCAGCACATCCCGGCTCCGCCCTACATCGAGGGCGCAACCCTGCAGGCCCATGTCACCAACCTCGACGCCTCGCCCTACTTGGGCCGGCTGGCGCTCTGCCGGATCGTGGCCGGCAGACTGCGGCGGAACCAGACGGTGGCGTGGTGCCGTGCGGACGGCACCATACGCAGCGTCAAGCTTTCGGAGCTGTTGATCACCAGGGCCCTCGACCGAGAGCCGGCTGAAGTGGCCGGTCCGGGTGACATCGTCGCCATTGCCGGCATTCCCGAGATCACCATCGGGGAGACACTGTCGGACCCGGACGACCCCAAGCCACTGCCACTGATCACCGTCGACGAGCCGTCGATCTCGATCACCATCGGGATCAACAGCTCGCCGCTGGCCGGCAGGTCAGGCAGGAACCTGACCGCCCGTCTTGTCAAAGGCCGCCTCGATGCGGAGCTGGTTGGCAACGTGTCGATCCGGGTCCTTCCCACGGAGCGGCCGGATACCTGGGAGGTCCAAGGGCGCGGTGAGCTGCAACTGGCCGTCCTGGTCGAGATGATGCGCCGTGAAGGTTTCGAGCTGACGGTCGGCAAGCCGCAGGTCGTCACGCGGGAAGTCAACGGCCACGTGCTCGAGCCGGTCGAGCGTCTGACTGTGGACATCCCCGAAGACTTCGTCGGCGTCGTCACCCAGCTCATGGGTCTGCGGCACGGCCGGTTGGAACAGATGGTCAACCACGGCACTGGCTGGGTTCGGATGGAGTATCTCGTGCCGGCCAGAGGACTGATCGGCTTCCGCACCGAGTTCTTGACCGAAACGCGGGGGACCGGCCTGATGCATCACATCTTCGACGGTTACGAACCGTGGGCCGGTGAACTACGGACTAGAGGTACCGGCTCTCTGGTCGCCGACCGCGCGGGCCTGGTCACGTCCTACGCCCTGTACAACCTCCAGGAGCGGGGCACGCTGTTCGTCGGACCCGGGACCGAGGTCTACGAGGGCATGGTCGTGGGTGAGAACGCTCGCAACGAGGACATGGACGTCAATCCGACGAAGGAGAAGAAGCTCACCAACGTGCGCTCGTCCACTGGTGAGGAGCTGGAACGGCTCATCCCGCCCAGGTTGCTGAATCTCGAGCAGGCACTGGAGTTCTGCCGCGCCGACGAATGCATCGAGGTGACCCCCGACGCTGTGCGGATCCGGAAGGTCCGCCGATCTGCGGCTGAGCGCGCCCGGGCTCGGGCGCGCGCCAAGACCGCCTGACACGGCATGCGCCCTTGATTCAGGCAGGCATTGGAGACCCCGGCCTGTTGGGCCAGTGCCACAAAGTCAGGTCTGCGCCCCGTCGCTGAGCACATTGCCAGGCAGCAATACTGCAAGGCAGGCTAGTGATCAGGACACCGAAGGAGCGACGACCATGGCCCAGTCATCCCCCACCGAAGTGCCCGAGCGGGCGACATCCCAGCCTGAGCTGAGACGGGTGATGGGCCCCAAGCTGCTACTGCTCTTCATCGTTGGGGACATCTTGGGGACTGGCATCTATGCCGTCACCGGCAACGTGGCCAATCAGGTCGGCGGCGTGGTCTGGCTGCCGTTCTTGATCGCTTTCATCGTGGCCACGATCACCGCCTGCTCCTACCTCGAGCTCGTCACCAAGTATCCGCAGGCCGCGGGTGCGGCGCTGTATACGCACAAGGCGTTCGGGCTGCACTTCTTCACCTTCCTGATCGCCTTTGCCGTGATGTGCTCTGGCATCACGTCGGCTTCGACGGCTTCCCGGGCCTTCGCGGCGAACTTCGAAGCAATGATCACCGTCGTACGCCAGGACTGGATGGGCGGCAGGCCACTGGAAGCCGGTGCCGGCCTCACGACCATCTTGGCCGTCTGTTTCATGGCACTGATCGCAGTGATCAACTTGCGCGGAGTTGCGGAGAGCGTGAACGTCAACATCGTGCTGACGCTGGTGGAAGTGAGCGGGTTGTTGATCGTCATCTTCGTCGGCTTCTTCGCCATCACGCAGGGTAAGGCTGATCTGTCCCGGGTGGTGATCTTCGATACTCCCGAGGATCGATCGATCTTCGTTGCCGTCACCGCGGGAACGACACTCGCTTTCTTCGCTATGGTCGGTTTCGAGGATTCCGTCAACATGGCCGAAGAGGTCAAGGAACCCGAGCGGATCTTCCCCAAGATCATGCTGACCGGCCTCGGAATCACCGGAATGATCTACATCCTCGTGTCGATCTCAGCGATTGCACTTGTGCCTGCCGGCGAACTGGGTACAGGCGACGCTCCCTTGCTGAAGGTCGTCACCGCCGGCGCGCCCGATCTGCCAGTGGACCAGATCTTCCCATTGATCAGCATGTTCGCAGTGGCGAACTCGGCCTTGATCAACATGCTGATGGCGAGCCGCTTGCTCTACGGGATGGCGAAACAGAAGGTCCTGCCCCCGGGGTTGGGCTGGGTGCTTCCGGGTCGCCGCACGCCGTGGGTGGCGATCATCTTCACCAGCGCGCTAGCCATCGGCCTGATCACCGTGGTCGGCAGGGTGAGCCAGCTGGGCGGCACAACCGCCCTGCTGCTGCTGGCCGTGTTCACCGTGGTCAACATCTGCTGCCTGGTGCTGCGCCGTGATCCACAGCCGCACAGACACTTCGTCGCCCCGACGGCGCTCCCCATCCTGGGTGCGCTCTCCTGCGCTTACCTCGTAGGTCCGTGGACGGGGCGTGATCCGAGTCAGTACGCGATCGCCGGAGTCCTGCTCGGCATCGGCATCGTCTTGTGGGTGGTGACCTGGTTCATCAACCGCTCCATCTACGGTCACGGGACCAAACTCGAGCACCCGGAAGCGTTGGAGGGTGTCGAGACCCACGAGGAGCCGTCAGATACGACAACACCTTCCGACCGCCATCCATAATTCCGATTAGCCGCGAACTGGCGTCGCCTCCGGCACCGAGGCAGTGATCAACGTGCCGTCCGGCCGACGATCACCGGTCTGCAGGCGGGGCACATGGTCGATCCGCGGGCCATGATCATCGAGAGCCACCCGACATGGCGTCCCGGCGGTCACCACGACGCGCTGCCCGCGCACGTACATTTCGGCCATGTCTCCGACGACGACCTCGAAGCAGATCTCCTCCCGGGTTAGGTTCACCCGGACCCGGGTGCCTCGTAGCGTGACCTGGAAGGTCAGTCCCGTCCACGAGTCCGGCAGTCGCGGATCGAAGGTGATCACCCCGTTGTGGTCCCGCATCCCGCCGAAGCCGTAGACCAGGACGTTCCAGACCCCGCCGGTCGAGGCTACGTGCACCCCGTCGGTGGTGTTGTCGTGCAAGTCAGCCAAGTCGACGAACAAGGTGTTGTGGAAGTAACGCAGGGCCAGGTCGTGGTAACCGACCTCCGCCGCGATGATCGACTGCACCACACCGGACAGCGTCGAGTCCCCGGTGGTGATGGGATCGTAGTAGTCGAAGTCCGCCCGCTTCTGCTCACGACTGAAATAGTCACCCTGAAGGAACAGCGCGAGTACCACGTCGGCCTGCTTGAGCACCTGGAAGCGGTAGATCACCAGGGGGTGATAGTTCAGCAGTAACGGGAATCTGTCAGGCGGCGTGTTCTTGAGGTCCCATATCTCCCGATCAAGGAAATGTGAGTCCTGCGGGTTGATTCCGGTCGCCGCGTCGTAAGGAATGGACATTGCCTCGGCCGCCTCGGCCCACTCCTGGATCTCCTCGGAGGTGATCTTGAGCCGTTGCACCAGCCGGCGGAAGTCCTCGCCGTCGTAGCGTTCCATTCGCCGCAGCACTTCCGCGGCCTTACGGAGGTTGAACCGCGCCATGACATTGGTGAACAAGTTGTCGTTGACCACAGTCGTGTACTCGTCGGGTCCGGTGACACCATGGATGTGGAAGCTCCGCCAGCCACTGCCCTTGTCCCGCCAGAAACCCAGGTCGGCCCACATCCGAGCAGTCTCGACCAGGATGTCGATGCCCTCCCGGTTCATGAAGTCGTCGTCACCCGTGGCGGCCACGTACTTGAAGAGGGCATACGAGATGTCGGCGTCGATGTGGTACTGCGCGGTACCGGCGGCGTAATACGCAGAGGCCTCATCACCGCTGATCGTGCGCCAGGGGAATAGGGCGCCACGCTGGGCGAGTTCGCGTGCCCGCCGCTTGGCGGCTTCCAGCATGTTGTACCGGAACCGCAACGCACTACGCGCCATGCTAGGCGTGGTGTAGGTAAGGAACGGGAGCACGAAGATCTCAGTGTCCCAGAAGTAATGGCCGCTGTAACCGGATCCGGTGACACCCTTGGCCGGGACGCCGGACTGTTCGGCGCGAGCCGTGGCCTGAGCGACCTGGTACAGGTTCCACCGGATGGCCTGTTGCATGGCCGGTTGCCCCTCGACCTGAACGTCGGAGCGCTCCCAGAACCCGTTCAGCCACTCGCGTTGGGCGGCGTACTGCACCTCCACTCCTTGCTCGCGGACCCGGTCCAGAGTTCGGCGGCAGCGGTCGATCAGCTCGCGCGAGGGCACCCCCCGGGAGGTGTGATAGGTGACGATCTTGTTGATCTTGATCGGCAGACCGGGCCGGGCCTGCACCCTGAACACCATCTTCCCGGTGTCCTCATCGTCGAAGATCAAGGTGTTGTAGCTGTTCTGGGTGGCGATGGTGTGGTCGACTCCGACGCCAAGAGTCATCCTGGAATTGGCGCATCGATAACCGAGCAAGATCCGGTTGTCCTTCGACCAGTGACTCTGTGGCACCAGTACGCGTTCTTCGAAGGACTCACCCTTGCGGGGGTCCGCGCCGCCACCCATGGCAGCGGCGCGCACGTGATACTCGTCCTTACCGTCCTGCCGATTCAGCGTCTGGGAGGAAATCACAACGGGCGCTTCCTCATCAAGCATCGTCACCTCGATGCTGAGAATGGCCAGGTGTCGCTGGGTGAACGAGACCATCCGCGTCGAGCAAACCTTGACCCGTTTGCCAGCGGGTGTGCGCCAGACGATATCCCGGCGGAGCAGCCCGTCCCGAAAGTCGAGGCTGCGGTCATAGGACTCCAGGTCCGCGACGGCGAGCAACATCGGCTCATCGTCCACGTAGAGCTTCATGGTCTTGTTGTCCGGCACGTTGACGATCGTTTGGCCGGTGCGTGCGAAACCGAAGGCCTCCTCCGCGTGCCGGATGGGCCAGGTCTCGTGAAAACCATTGATGAAGGTTCCGTGGGTGTGGGCCTCACGACCCTCCTCGACGTTGGCCCGCATGCCGAGGTAGCCGTTGCCGACGGCGAACAACGACTCAGTCACGCCAAGATCGGCCGTACTGTAGACCGCCTCGGTGAATTTCCAGGGTTGGATCGGGAAGCGGATCCGGTCCAGTGGATCGCGCAGGTCGCTCGCCGCTCCGGAGAAGCTGATCATGACGAGACCAGCTCAGCAAGATCACGTACGACGAGATCGGCGCCCGCCTCGGCCAGCCGGTCCGAGCCGACCCCTCGGTCGATTCCGACCACCAGTCCGAAACCACCCGCCTTGCCGGCTGCGACGCCCGACAGCGCGTCCTCGATCACGGCGGAGCGCGTGACGTTGGCGCCCAACTCCGTCGCTGCGTGTACGAACGTCTCGGCCGACGGCTTGCCGGCCAGCCCCAAGTCCCCGGCAACGGCACCGTCTACCACGACCGAGAACCGTTCCTGCAGGCCAGCCGCCTCAAGTACCGACGGCGCGTTCCGGGACGACGAAACGACGGCCATCTTGGTGCCACGCTCGTCCAGTTGATCAAGCAGCTCGGCCGTACCGGGATACGGGAGGACGCCTTCGTCCGCCAGGACGGCAGCGAACACCTCGTTCTTGCGATTTCCCAAGCCACACACGGTGTCGGCAGTTGGTGGATCGCTGGGCTCGCCGTCGGGTAGGTCGATACCGCGCGAATTGAGGAAGGACCGCACGCCCTCGTACCGTGGCTTGCCGTCGATGTAGTCGAAGTAATCACTCGATAGGTACGGCTCGGTGATGCCTTTGCGCAGCAGGAAGTCGGAGAACATGGATTGCCAGGCGCGCATATGGACTTCTGCCGTTGGTGTAAGTACCCCGTCGAGGTCGAAGAGGACGGCCTCGCATTCCTGGAACCGCACACCGAAAGCGTAGGGGTTGCAACGTCGCACCGAACAACTGCGTCAGGACAATGTCCAGACCGTTATGCGCCTAATACCAATGCGCACGGAGTCCGTCGATCTTCGATCACCGCCGCGTCACAGCTTGGCTCGCACATGCAGCCCGACTTCCGGATCGACGACCAATTCTTGTGCAGCGGCGATACCGTCAACCACCAGATCGCGATCGGCGGGCACAGTGCGCTTGACCAGCCCGAGCGCGATCGGGCCGAGCTCGAAGTGCCGCGCCGATCCACCGACGAACCCCACCTCCCGATCGTCGGCCAGCAATGCGGCGCCCGCCCGCGGCAGGGCCTCTGCTGCGCCGTCGAGCTGCAGCCGGATCAGGCGCCGGGGCGGGCGACCCAAGGTGTGAACCCTCGCCACGGTTTCCTGTCCCCGGTAGCAGCCTTTGTCGAGATGAACCGCGATGCCGAGCACGCCGATCTCGTTGGGGATGGTGCGATGGTCGGTGTCCACACCGATGCGGGGCACGCCAGCCGCAATCCTGCGAGCCTCATAAGCCCAGGTTCCGGCTCGCGGTCGCGCAGCCAGATAGCGGTCGAGATTGGGCCGCGGTAGGAAAACCTCATGGCCACCGAGGGAGTCCTGGCCGGCGCGTGTCAGGAGTCCGGCGTCCTCCTCGGGGTTAGTCGACCACACCACGGCGAAATCGCGAGTACGGTCGACAGCCTCCACCCGCATAAGGAAACGCATCCCGTTCAGCCAGCTCACGGCCGCCGGCGCGGCGTTTGGCTCGGTGTGCGCCCAGAAGATCTCTCCGTCGTCCACGCCGTAGAGGACGTGCTCGATGTGACCGTGAGGGGAAAGGACCAAGGTCGTGACGCCGACTCCGGGCACCAGACCTTCGAGGTGTTGCGTGGTGAGTGAATGCAGCCAGCTGAGCCGGTCTGGACCGGTCACCGCTATGACGCCCCGGTGGGAGAGGTCGACCACACCATGTCCGGTCGCCAGCAGCCGCTGTTCGCGCATGGGATCACCGAAGTGCCAGGGCACTCCGGCATCAATCCCGTCGTCAACGAGAACGCGGCCCGACTGTGAAGCGGAGCTCATGTGCAGTCCAGCGCCCACTCCTGATGTTTTCTTCCCGGGCAACTGCGATGGTGGAAGAACGATGCCCTCTCCCTATGACGCTCCACGTAGAGCGAGATGTCGCTCACACCCGTCGGAGCCTGGCCCACATATGCGACTGGAGCGGCTGGCCGGCTGCCGCCTTGTCGAACGTCCACAGCAGATCCCCCTCGACGTTGCCGTAGAGCCTCTGGCCGGCCGAGTAGTCCTCGGCCGAGGCCGTGCGGACCACCGCATCTGTGGCCAGCTCGACCTTGGGGCCGGTGATCCGGCCGTACCAGACCTCGGCGTAACCGCTCGGGTGGCACATGACGACCTCCAACGACCCGTCCGGCTGTGGCCGCCAGAAACCGGTCTCCATGCTCAGCGGCCGCACCGCGTGGCCGTCATCGTCCCGCTCGAAGATTTGGGAGAGATAGTGCAGGTAGTTCTCCCCGTTGTGGGAGAAGTCGATCTGTTGCCCGAACTCGAAGTCCTCGGTCCCCGGATAGCTGGCCTTGCCGGTGCCCTGCCAACGACCGATCATCCAGGACAGGCCCATAAGGACGGGGTGCATGCCGTCAGACTGCTGCGGCATCGATCAGCTCCGCTGTTGCATCGGGCGGCGGACCAACATTCTGAGCAACAACAGCAGGGCGGCCACACCGATCGCGATAACGCCAGCGATCAGCAACACGGTGAAGACCAGGGAGATCAACACGGCGACGAGTCTAGTGCTGCTCGACCCGATGCCTGGGAAGTGCGGCAAGCAGGTTGTGGCTGTCGAAAGCTCAGTCCTCCGATCTCACGTTTTGCTCGCTCACCGGCGTCTACTCGGTGATGGACAAGCAGCCGTTCTCCGATCTCGTCTCCCGTCATGGCTCTACGGTCTACCGGGTATGCCGAGCGCTCGTCGGGCCGGTCGACGCGGAAGACGCATGGTCGGAGACGTTCGTGTCAGCACTGAAGGCTTATCCCGAGCTGCCGCCCGACGCGAACACCGAGGCGTGGCTGGTCCGAATCGCACAACGGAAGGCGATCGACCTGGGCCGAGCACGGGCGCGTCGCCCAGTGCCGACCGCGACAATTCCGGACCGGTCGATGAACGGCGCCGTGGATGACCACAACGACGAACTGTGGACTGCAGTCGACGCGCTGCCGTTGAGGCAGCGGCAGGCAGTCGCCTTCCACCATCTCGCCGGCCGGCCGTACACCGAGGTTGCGGAGTTGATCGGTGGCACAGCAGAGGCCGCGCGGCGGGCGGCCAGTGACGGCATCGCTTCGCTGCGCAAGCATTTCGCAACTCAGCAACGTAGAGGATGATCATGATCGAATCGAGCGGGCCGTTGATCGAGCTGGCCGAAGTCAGGGAAGCGACCCTGGCGCGCCTGCACCACAAGCTGGAGCTGCGGGCAACCGAGACTGGCCTACTGGACGTCGCCTTCCGCACCATCGACTCGCCTGTCGGCCCTCTGTTGCTCGCGGCGACTCCGTTCGGCTTAGTCCGCGTCGCGTATCAGCGGGAGGGACATGACGCGGTGTTGCAGGCGCTGGCGAGCAGGATCAGTCCGCGGATTCTGGCCGCGCCGCGGCGGCTGGACGATGTCGCTCGTCAGCTGGACGAGTACTTCACCGGTCGCCGTACCGCGTTCGACGTCGCACTCGACCGCCAGCTTGCCGCCGGCTTCCGTCGCACAGTTCTGGACCACTTGGCCGCGATCTCGTACGGGCACACCGAAAGCTACGCCGAGGTGGCGGCCGCCACGGGGCACCCTGGCGCGGTGCGTGCCGTGGGCAGCGCCTGCGCGACCAACCCGCTTCCCGTGGTGGTGCCCTGTCACCGGGTTCTCCGCTCGGACGGCTCCTTGGGCGGCTACCTCGGCGGGCTGGAGGTCAAGCGAGCACTCCTCGAGCTGGAAGGAGCGCGACCGAGGTGATGATCAGCCAGCGCGGCTCGGCCATCAGTAGACCAGTGCTTGGGTCTGCGGTCCCAGAACGGCCTCGACGAAGGTGGCGGCGCCGGCGATGGTGGCACCCTCAATGAGATCGCCGAGGGTCAGCTCCCGACGCGCTGCACATTGGGTGCAGACGACGATCCTGCCGGAAGATCGTACGGCCTCGATCAACTGAGCCACCGGAGTCGCGTGCTCGAGTTCAAGATCAGGTTGACGGCCGACAACGGCAAACCATACAGCCTCACCGGTGAGCCAGACCGCGACGTCGGCGCCCGAAGCAATGGCGGTCGCTGCGACTGTCCATGCCTGGTTGGCGCGTTCCGGAGCTTCGACGCCACAGGTGATCTTGATCGCCACTGGCCGGAAGCCGGGCGTGGGGGACACGGCCACCATTGTGTCAGAGGACGTGCGGCTCAGCCTTGCCATGCTTACCGCTCAGCCCTCGCCACGCATGCCGCTGGGCGATGCCACACTGGCGTCCATGATCGGACGACTGCATGGAATCGTGATCGATTGCGCGGACCCTGACACACTGGCCACGTTCTACGAATCACTCCTGAGCATGCGGCGGGTGCAGGACGAGCCGGACTGGGTGGTGATCGGTGACGCGCCGGATCGGCCGGGCGTCGCATTCGCGAGGATTCCGGACTACCGACCTCCGACATGGCCCGACGGTGAGCGCCCGCAATACCGACATTTCGATGTCCGGGTCGACGACCTCGAGCTTGCCGGGGCATCGGTGCTCGAACTCGGCGCCACCCCCCTGACGGATGGAGGGGAAACGTTTCGGGTCTATGCCGATCCTGCGGGACATCCGTTCTGCTTGGTCGTCTTGTCGGCCAGCCGCTGAGATGCGCTTGGTCGCGCAACGTGCCGCTACGGCCGACGTCCGGGTGTCCGGGAATGTGGTGGGAGCGATCGACCGGACCGGCCTGGTGATCTTAGTGGGCGTGACCCATGACGACACACCCGCGACAGCAGCCCGGATGGCTGAGAAGGTGTGGCGGCTGAGGATCTTCGAGGGCGAGCAATCGGCGGAGCAGCTGGGAGCGCCGGTTCTCGTCGTAAGTCAATTCACTCTGTACGCCGACACACGGAAGGGCCGCCGTCCATCGTGGAACGCCGCTGCACCGCGTGCGGTCAGTGAACCTCTGGTGTCGACCTTCGTGGAGGCGCTCCGGGAATTGGGCGCAAAGGTGGCGACCGGAGTCTTCGGCGCTGAGATGCAGGTGGCGCTGGTCAACGACGGACCGGTCACCCTGATCCTGGACTCAGCGCTGTGATCGGCGCGCTTCTCAGGCCGCGTCGTCCAACTCGACATCAATCTCGGAGACGCTGCCACGGGCGGCGACCACGGTTCGGTCGGCCTTTGCGCCGGGAGCCAGGGTCCGTAGAGTCCAGCTGCCGTCGCCCGCGAAGAAGCGGAAATGACCGGTTGCCGAGGTAGGCACTTCGGCCGTGAATTCCCCGGTCGCATCCAGTAGCCGGACATACGCACCCGCGACCGGTTGTCCGGCACGCAGAATCCGGCCCTGGATCACCGCTTCCTTGCTGACGTCGATGCCGTCGAGACTGAGGCCGCCGGTCGTCGCTCCGCACATCTGTTCGTCCTTCCGCCGCCGCGGCCGGTCAGAGCTCTCCGGGCTGGTCGCCCACCGCTACCGGCACACCGACCAGCGAGCCGTATTCGGTCCAGGAGCCGTCGTAGTTCTTCACATTCTTCTGGTCGAGAATCTGGTGCAGCACGAACCAGGTGTGCGCGCTGCGCTCACCGATCCGGCAGTAGGCGATGATGTCGTTGTCCCAGCTCAGGCCGGCCCCGCTGTAGAGCTCCTTGAGTTCGTCGTCGGACTTGAAGGTACCGTCGTCATTCGCGGCCTTGCTCCAGGGCACGTTGATCGCCGTTGGGATGTGTCCGCCGCGTTGGGCCTGTTCCTGCGGGAGGTGGGCCGGGGCGAGCAGCCGGCCGGCGTACTCGTCGGGGCTTCGGACGTCGACCAGGCTTCGACTGCCGATGGCCTTGACCACTTCATCCCGGAAAGCCCGGATATCCAAGTTGGGTTCCTTGGCGGTGTAGCTGGTCGCGGGCCGGGTGACCTGCTCGGTGCTGAGCTCCCGGGCGTCGAGCTCCCACTTCTTGCGCCCGCCGTCGAGCAGTAGAGCCTTCTCGTGTCCGTAAAGCTTGAAGTACCAGTACGCGTACGCAGCGAACCAGTTGTTGTTGCCGCCGTAGAGCACCACAGTGTCGTCGTTGCTGACGCCGCGCTCGGACAACAGCTTCTCGAACTGCTCCTTGTTGACGAAGTCGCGCCGCACAGGATCCTGGAGATCCTTCTTCCAGTCCAGCTTGATTGCACCCTTGATGTGCCCACCGTCGTAGGCGGTGGTGTCCTCGTCGACCTCGACCACCACGATGTTGTCGTCGCCGGCATGTTCCTCTAGCCAATCGGCGTCGACCAGTACTTGCTGCCTACTCATGACATCTCCTGAATAAGACGTTGTGGCGCCCCGTCCAACCGGGCTCTCGTCAGACTAGGCCGAACCCTGTGCGTGGGTAGGGAATGACCGGATGCTGAGAGTGCAGTCCATCATGCGGAGAGCAAGGTCGTGAGTCACAGATACTTTGACGTGACATTTGCCACACCGGGCAGACCACAGAAACGTCTAGCCGCCGGCGAACGGTGGCAAGACATCGACCTCCACGGAGACCGCCAAGACCTGCCGGAGATCATCACCACGCAGCACTCTATTCTCCATCAGAACCGAACTGACATTGAGAATTCGGGCAAATCCCGGGTCGCTGTGTCGTCGGGCTGCCGCGGCCATGGCCTCGGCCACGGTCGCCGCCTCCACCGTCTCCCGTTCCACGCCGGCAGCGGCTTTCGCCCCAGCCCAGTAGTGAAGGCAAACACTCACCATTGCAGTAGTCTCAGGCATGCACCGACCCCACGGTGCACACAAGGGGCCCAACGACGCGCGTTTGGGCCTCACGACGTTTCGGGCAACCGGCCGGGGGATCGTCGACTGGCGAGGGATCTCCTTCGCGTTGTTCAGTCGGACCAGAGCTACGGAGACCGCAATGGCCACCTTGCTGATTCTCACGAACGATATGCACGCGGCGGCGGAGATCCTTCCTGCCCTGGAATTGCTTCCACACTCGGTCAAGGTCGCTCAGGCTGAGGCCACTGCCCTGCTCGATGCTCCTTCCGCTGACGTGATCCTGCTTGATGCCCGGCGGGACCTGGTCGGTGCTCGTTCACTGTGCCGGCTGATGGAGACCACCGGCAAAGAGGCGCCACTGCTCGTGATCGTCAGCGAGGGTGGGCTCGCCGCACTGTCGGCCGACTGGGGCTTCGACGATTTGTTGCTGGCGACGGCCGGCCCGGCTGAGGTGGACGTACGGCTCCGCCTAGCGATGAGCCCGTCGATGGCCTCCGCCGGCGATCCGCTGATTCGAACCGGGAACATTGTCATCGACGAGGCGGGCTACTCGGCGAAGTTGAACGGCGCGCAGTTGGACCTGACCTATACCGAATTCGAACTGTTGAAGTACCTCGCCCAGCATCCCGGCCGCGTCTTCAGCCGCCAGCAGTTGCTGAGCGACGTCTGGGGTTACGACTACTACGGCGGCACCCGGACGGTGGACGTCCACGTACGGCGGCTACGGGCCAAGCTTGGTCCGGAGTACGAGTCGATGATCGGAACGGTACGCAATGTCGGCTACCGCTTCGTCACCCCCACCGAAGAGCCCAGCGGGGTCAGCGCCAGCTGACAGTGGCCCGGCCTGCCGGATAACCAGACGGATGTCGGACATCCGTCAAGCCGCTTGACATGTGGCCCAAACATGTAATGTTTTGCGAGTATTTTTGACATGTTCGGAGTGCAAAAGCGAGGGTC
>DATFQP010000331.1:0-3552 GCA_035264145.1 Propionibacteriaceae bacterium | reverse complement strand
GCGTGCCCTCCTGGCCGTCCAATATCGCGATGGTCACCCCGACCAGCACACCCTCGACCTATTCCCAGACCTGCTGCTCACCCAGCTCGATCCCGCGGCATAACCCCGAAACACGAGTGACCAGATAACCTGAGGGAACGCTCGGAAACAGCCGCTGACCTGTTCGCTCGGCTAACCGTCGCTGTCCGCTGTTGTCCGTGATCTTCCGGTCGTGTGCGGCCCCAGCGCGGCCCGGCCAGGGTTCCGGTCCCGCCGGGTCGTGACGCGATCCGGCGCTTCCCTCCGCGACCAGGGATCGGATCGGCCGGCCTGGACGGCAAGGCTCCCAGCCCTGGAGAACCGCGAGCTTGGGAAGCACTCTCGGGCTGCTCGTCGTCGGGCGGCCGTGCTGGGAGCGCTTGGAAGGATCACGGGGCCGGCAGGACCGAGGTTCGTTCGCGGCGACCAATCGCCTCGATGGCAAGCCTCCGCAAGAGGTGCGGCAGGCGATGCCGCGCAATCACCTGTTCGAGGCGAGCACAGCACCTTGGTAAGTCAGGTCAGCGACCGAGGTCCGGCCGGTGCTTGCCGACTGGGACACGCTGGCGGGGAGGGTGACGGTCCCGCTATCGACTCCCTTGACCACCGCATCTCATCGGCATTGACTTGCTTTGGTCATCGTCGCCAAGGAAGGAGAGGGTGCAGTTTCGGTCACCTCGTACTACGAGCGCGAAAGGGGCGTTGCATGCAGGCTCCGCAGGTGCCCTCGCTGTATGACCGCTTGGGTGGCGTGTACAACATCGCCACCGTGGTCGATGACCTCATCGATAGGATCATGGTCGATCCCAGGCTGAACGCCAACCCGCGCGTGGACGAAGCCCACCATCGCGTGGCACCGGCAGGGTTCAAGTTCCTGGTGACCGAGATGGTCTGCTGGGCGGCCGGTGGCCCGCAGCAGTACTCAGGTCGTCCGATGGGGGACAGCCACCGGGACCTGATGATCACCGAGGCGGAGTGGCAAGCCTTCATGGACGACTTCCAGCAGACGCTGGACAAATTCCAAGTCCCGCAGGCCGAACGGGACGAGCTGAACGCCATCGTGGAGAGCACCAAGGATGGGGTCGTCGTTGCGCCGCCGTTCCAGGAGGGACCAACAGCCACGGCTAGCGGCACTGAGCAACCGTAGACTGGGGACCGGATTGGCCGGCCGGGCACGGCAAGGTCGATCCTCGGCCTGGAGCACCGCGAGCTTGGGAAGCACTGACGGGCTTCTCGCCGTCCGGCGGTGGCGCAGCTCAGGCACCTCGATGAGTGACCGCTGTTGACCGTTGGCGACCGCTGCGGACCGCTCCTTGGGGCACGTTGGGGGCACGCCGGCTGGGAAGGACGAACACGCCCGGACTGCCGGACTGATGGTAGTGATCACGTCCGAGACGATGAAGCGGCGGCCACGTGCGGGTGGCCGCCGCTGGGTGTCATTGGAACCGTCACCCGGACAGCAGGCCGGAAAGCGCGCCTCCGGGGAACTCCACGTTGTGGATGTTCACGTAGTACTGGTCCGGGTTCTCGACGATGGCCTGGAGGAGGGCGCTGTCCACCTCGACGCAGCCGCTGGCCTTGAACTCGTCGCTCTTGTCCGGTTCGAAGTCGGCCTCCAGGTCGACCGCGATACCGCCAGTGGCCAGGAAGTGGATGTGAGCCGATCCTAGCCCCGGTGCGGGCTCGACCGGCTCCGAGATGCCCTCGACCTCGAGCTCGTAGCAGACCGTGCCCTGTTCGGTGTCGAAGGTGAACTCGGCCGTGCCGCTGCCGTCAGGATCGCCGGTCACTTCTCCGGTGACCGGATTCAGGGCAGTGAGGGTGGTGGTGAATTTGACCTCGGTATCGGCCCCGGCGCGGCTGATGAGGACGCCCGAGAGCAGCCCGACGAGGGCAAGGGCAACAAGAATCCGTCGCTTCACGACGCTTCCCCCCGGTGGATTGGGGACCGGTCAGAAAGGCTGGAGTCTCGACGAATCGGCTGCGCCGCGCAAACTGGGATGGCTGGGCGGTTTCTTGGTCTGGTTGGGGTGCGATATGCAGCCTGGTTGGCGTGTTCGGTGCGGTGGCTCGGTCCAGTCTGGAGCGCAATTTCCGCAGAAGTAGGTAGGTTCTCTTCTCCCAACGGTTCTCAGCAGCGGACCCCGGAACTTCCCTGTCAACGACCTCGGGGACCGCATGCTGATTTGCTGCTTGCAGCATCCCTATTGCTTGAGCCGGAAGGCGGGCGACCTGCTGCTTGAGTCCATGTGACGTTGGCGACCGCCGATGCCCGCGCGTGCCCGTTGCGGCACAGCCCCAGCGCGGATCGAGGCTCAGGCGACTTCCTCCGTGCGAGAGAGCGTCGGGCGGTTGTGGCGACCTGGGCAGCTGCCTCGATAGCGGCATTGACCAGTGAAGATGCCTGACCGTTGTTTGCCGGTGTTGTCCGCAGCAGTCCGGTCAGGTGTGGCCCCGATGTGGCCCCAGCGGTCACGAGCTTGGAAGGCGCGTCCGGTCCCGTCGTCCCAGCCTGATGCGACGCCGATGGCGCAGGCCAGGGCCGCATGCGGCCGACCGTTGTTGACCGTGAGTGACCGCCAGTTGCCGGTGCTACGGGCACGCGGAGGGCACGCCGACGAGGAGCAACCGCGCTCCAGCGTGGCAGCGATGGTCACAAGCTGAACCGGAGGGTGAGGCCTGTCCACGTCGACCACTTGCCTCGTTGGCAAGCTGCCGAAGGCGGCGCGGCAGGATAACGAAGTTCTCAAACGTCCTCCTGGTGAACCGCGACCTGCTTTGGCTTCTGCGCATCCAAGACCGCCCACTTCCGGTCGAGCAGCAACGCTGTGCAGCCATGCCGCCAGTGCACCCTGGTCAGGGAACCACCAGCATTGATCGGCGCCTAACGCCGCCAGCTCTGGCGTTGGCGCGTAGCGGAGCGTGCAGTGCATCTGCACGTAGTGGTCATGGTTGCCCTCGGCGTCGACCACCTCGAACTGGCGTACCAGGTCGAGTTCGAACAGCGACCGCTGCCTGAGCCGGTGCATGCCGTACTGGTACAGCAACCCGTCAGCATCTGGGAGATCGGGGGTCTCGAACGCCACGCGGCCGTAGTCGCCGAATACCTGCCATGCCGACCGCGCCGTCAGCTCCTCCAACTGTAGGCCGTGTGCCGTGACCAGCGCATGGAAAACTGCGGCGGCCTCCCCGATGGCTGCCGGCCTGCTCACCTCGAACTCCTGCTGTCGTTAGGCTCCTGCGCCGGCACACGCTACCCCGCGCAGGTGGAGGCAGCCGGCCGAGGACGGCCGCCGGAGGCGGCCGCCCGCAGGGCCGGCCTTGAGATGTGGTACAGAAAGTTCTCACGGCATCACCCGGCAGATGTCAGAACGCCCTTCTGGTTCCCTGCCGGTCGGCTTGAGCGTCCTGGGCCACTCGTAGGGCGCTCAGCGAGCGGGGGGTGCGCGCGATCCTGCTCGAGGGGGGCCCGACCCTGGCCGGTTCCTTCCTGGCCGCGGGGCTGATCGACCGGGTGGTGGCCTACATCGCGCC
>DATFQP010000330.1:0-4630 GCA_035264145.1 Propionibacteriaceae bacterium | reverse complement strand
GGCAATGCGTTCGAGTGTGAGGTTCAACGGTTCAGCGCCGAGCATGATCTTGCTCAGCTCAGCGAACGCCACGTGCGGATCGATAGCGTCCCGCTCCATCTGCGACAGCTCTGCGGTCATGACCGACATCCCCTACCAAGGCAAGAGACAACCAGCAACCGGCCAGCCGCTCATGCAGCGAGACCTGCCTGTTAGGGACAGATCACTGCGTGAGCAACCCGCTACCCAGGGCCAGCCGTCAGGCCGGTTCCTTCCCCCAACGAGGGGCACCACAGCAAAATCCACACTACGCCGAAGGCGATCAGATAGCACACGGACAAGTCGACCTCACACGCACACTGGCCGCGGCAGCGCGTTCGGGTCAGTCAGGAGGGCCCGCCGGTCAACAGCATCCCCACGACGCTATAAGGAGAACAAGTCGATGAAATCAAACTCCAGATCTTGACTTATCTAGAAAGTCGGGGCAGTGGTCGGGGTGGTGGTTGAGAGAGCTGCCCGGGCCTGATGATGGCACCTCATGCACCTGGGGTGCGGCGGGTGCGAACGAGCTCATCGGCAACCCGGATGAGTTTGATGTTGTTGTTCTGGGAGACGCGGCGTAGGACGTTGAAGGCTTGCTCGGGGTCGATGGTGTAACGCTCCATGAGGATGCCTTGGGCTTGTCCGATGATGGCTCGGTTCAGAGCGGCGATCCGGAGGCCGTCCACTTGTTGAGTTTCCGCTACCGCCACGGCGATCTGTGCGGCGAGGTAGGTGCCGGTATACGCGTCGTCCTCGTCGAACGCATCAATCTGTTTCGAATAGAGGTTCAGGCCGCCAACCAGCTCGGCGCTGGTGAACAGCCGTAGGCACAACATGCTGCGAACGTTGAGGTCTGCCGCCACTCGTGGTGCCCATCTTTTCCACCGGTCCTCCTCGGCCAGGTTCGCGCTGATCACCGTGTCGTAGTGCCAGATGGCGTCCAGGCAAGGCCCCTCGTCAAGGGCGTACTGCAACTCATCGCCACGGCGCGCCACCTCATCGGTCGCTGCCGGGGTATCGATGGTGCGGTTTCGATGAACTATCGAGATACCAGCGTGGTCGCAGTTGGGAATCAGTTCGGTGGCCAGCAACACCGAACGCTCCATCGTGCGCTGGGTATCTGGCTCCGCGTGCAACTCCCGCGCCGCCTCCGCAAGCTGAGTGTGCAAATCCGCGGTCAGGTTCACTTCACCCACGCTAAACCCTGGCGGGCGCGCATAGCACCCAGGAACCGGCGACCGGGACGGCAGTTTGCTGAACTGACCCGGCCTAAGCGTTGGCAGCCCCTAGGCGCAGACAACACCTTCCGCGAACATACCCACCCCGATGACATGCTTAACGACGCGTAGATCGTCGCGGCGAGCCGCATCGTACGAGCGGCGACCATGGAGACAGCCATGAGTTGAGGCGGTGTGGTGGCCTTGGCGCCCTGCTCGGCGGAGCCTGTATCGGGCTGGGTGTGCTGCTGATCTTCGTCCTGGGCAACCGACCTGTATGACTGTCAGGCGGCAGGTTGCCCAGGTCTCATCGCCAGCCAAGCAGATGCGAAGCGCAATCTCGGCCGGACGAGGCGGTCGTAGGCCGATTGCTGGCGTCCTTGCACACTGATCGGTACCGCTCGATCGAGCGTCACATCTCCATCGTGCAAGCCTCCGGACGGACCTCTAGCACGTCGATGTCTGCGATTTGCAAAGCGTCAAGCAGGCCAATCAATCCAGCATCGTCGAGTTGGGAGATCCGCAGGATGAGGCCGGCAGGCACAATCTCCGTAGCCGGTGGAAGGTTTTGGAGCAGACCGCCCGGGATACTGCCGTGGACTCGGATCTGGTAGGTGCTCCTCAGCTGGGTCACCCCCGCCGTCGTTGATGTTCTGATCAGGCTCGCGCCAAAGGATGGGCAGAGCTTCACCCGAGAAGGGTGATTGATTGGCCGTCGCAGAGCCGAACCAGCTCGACACCTCGGCCTCCGTGATCGAGGCCACCGGCGAGTTGCCGAAACGCTGGCCGGGCAGGCGGCCAAGCCGGCCGCGGTAAACCCGCCCCATGCATCCGGGTCGGGCACGACACCCTTAGTTCAGTGTCTGGTATATGCCGTACAACGAGATGTAGAACCTGACGGCCTGGTGTGGCTCCAGGTTCGGAGGTGGGTAAGTGGTTTGTTCGTCGCCGCCATAAGTCGTGCTGATCAATTGGAATAGCACGCCGTCTTCGCGGATGTTCGGCAGATTGACATCACACAAGCCCCAGCCCCGCCGGTGAACCTCTCGATCACGAGGTTCAGACCAGCGTCTTGGATGATGTTGGCCGCACGCCCGTTCTTCCGTCGCATACGTTGAACCACCGCAACCCGGGATAACACCTGGGCGTGGCGTGTAACTTCACCGCCACCGGGTCGCAATGGTGCTCAACGCGTACACGCTGGTCTTCGGCGGCTTGCTGCTGCTCTTCGGCCGCCTGGGCGATCGGATAGGACGTCGCCGGCTGTTCGTGGCGGGCCTCACTGTCTTTCTCGCAGGATCGGTCGTGGCCGTCCTGGCGCAGCAGTCATGGATGCTCATGGCGGGCCGAACCATCCAGGGACTAGGGGCTGCCGCGTTTGTGCCGAGTTCGCTGTCATTGCTGACGGCGACCTTTGCAGTTGGGCCGGCACGCAGTCGGGCGCTTGGCGCTTCCGGGGCCATGGCCGGGCTAGGATTCGTGGTCGGGATGGTGGGTGGTGGTGTGATCACCGAGCTCCTGGGCTGGCGCTGGATCTTCCTACTGAACGTGCCACTCGTTTTGATCATGCTCGTGCCCGTCCATGAGATCATTCCGGAGAGCCGTGACACTCAGGCTGCACAATCAATTGATGCCGGCGGCGCAGCCACCGTCACGATCGCACTGGTTTTGCTGATCTTGGCCATAACGGCAGGGCCGCGGTACGGCCGGCTGTCGCCGGCAACGTGGCTCCCCGGCATGCTCGGTATAGCCGCACTGATCGTGTTCATCATGGTCGAGTGGCGTCACCCTGCCGCATTGGTTCCATTGGCCGTCATAGCCAGAACTGCTGTCTTAGCACCGAACGGTGCCATCGGCTTGCAGTCGATGGTCGGCATCGCTTGGCTCCACATGCTCACTTTCTACCTTCAAGATCTGCACGCGATGAACCCGTTGATCAGCGGACTGTGGTTTGCGCCGATGACCGCCGCCTCCATCGTGGGTGCGATCATCGCTGGACGTGCAGCGCCCAGAATCGGCCCTCAGACAACCGCCATGATCGGTCTTGTGCTAATGGCCGCGGGTCTTCTCGCCTAGCGCTGGCCGTCGGGTTGTGGAACAGCCTTCCTCTGGTCATCGTGGGCATGATCGTGGGAGAGACGGGCTTCACCTCGGGCAGCGTGTCGCTGACGATCATCGCAACCAGCAGCCTCGGTGATCAACATGCCGGCCTCCCGGCAGGTCTGGTCAATACCTCAAATCAGCTAGGTGGCGGATTCGGTGGTCAGTGACCAGTGTTCTCGCCTCCCGTTGGCGCACTTGCATGTGCGCTCCGCAGAACTTTCCATTCCGGGTCATCATGTCGCATACCGTTCGCAGCGGCGTCCGGAATCGCCGCTAGCCCGGGCGCCTGCCGCGCCGTGACAGGGGAAGGCGACGTTAGAGCGAGGTCGTGTATCCGTCCGTTCGACTGGCTACCCCACGGCGTCCGTGTCGTTCAGGCGCTGATCGCCTCGATCACAGGGCCGCCCGCCACCGCTACGAACTGAAGCAGAGCCGTCAGAAACAGCGAGGCAGATGACGGTGATCGCATTCAGCATTTGAGCCTAGGGAATGACTACGGCCGCTCTGCTTGGTCGGCGTGGCAGAAGGTTTGACCATCCGGTACTCGCGGTTTCGGCGAGGCCTCGCGCCACCTCCCGCATGATGTTCAGGTGCTGGGATGATCGTCGCAAGAGGTCGAAGGCGTCCTCCGGGGTGATCTTTAGCCGCTCCATCAGAATGCCTTTGGCTTGGCCGATGACATCTTCGGGACAACAAGGCCTGCTGCAGATGGCGGCCAAGGCTTCGGAGGGTGCTGCGTTCATCAACGCCCGGGCCGCCACCGAGGCGTGCCGGCAGTATGTACCTCAAGAGAACACGACATGCTCGGCGGGCCGGCCCAAGGCTGCCATCCCGATCGCCCGGTGCAAGACGTTAACCGCCCACAGCACCGAACCGGTTCTCCGGCTATGCGGAGCTGCCCAGGCGGGTGCGGCCCGGGCCGCTGCCGAATCGTCCAAATCCGACGAGGACGGTAGAGCTGCGCACCACCAGCCGCCCATCGGCAAAGTCAGCTCGACGATGTCCGCGGCCAGCGAAGTCATCCGACACCGCCTAACGGAGATGGCAGGGCTGGGGGATTGGCGCTACGTATCGGGGTGCTCAGTCGGTAGGGGCCAGCGTGGGGGTGCGTCGAGTTCGACGATGAGTCCGTAGTGGTCGCTTGGGATCGGGGGCTTGTCGAAGATTCGTCGGCAGCCCAGTATGGGCAGTGTCGGGCCCCCGTGTGCCGCACACCGGATGAACACGTGATCAATACCGCTATAAGGCCAACCCCAGTCGGTCGAGAGTGGATTATCTGCTGCGAAGGT
>DATFQP010000329.1:0-4790 GCA_035264145.1 Propionibacteriaceae bacterium | reverse complement strand
CCCGTCCACCAGATCACCGTCGCCGTCTCGCCACCACAGCAGCACGACGTCGACCGCCTCCACCGTTTCCTCGATCAACTCCCCGTCGATCGAATCCTCGATCATGACCCGTACGTCGTCGTCGACGTCGGAATCCCAGCCTAGTTCTTGAACGACCATGCCAGGAGCGAGCAAGAGCTTGTTGCCCGCGGGAGCCTTCAGCTCCTCCGGTCCCGCCGTCGAACTCACCTCCACCGCGTTTGCACTCACGACTTGTTGGGGAAAGCCTGCCAGAGCGTCTAGCGCAGCGGAACCCGGGCGGCCTAACTTGGCACCGTGTTCGGCTCTCACGCCTCGAGTGCCGCCTTGGTCTCGGCAACGGACTGCCGGTTGCCGGCGATCTGCCAGAGGTTGCCGCCGATCTGCAATGTGTCAGCGACGCCGCCGGCGCCGATCACCAGAGCTGCTCCCGGGTACCAATCCCACGGGCTGAGGTTCGCCTGCAGGAATATCCCGAGCCGCCCACTCGCCACCCCTGCCAGGTCGACCGATGCCGATCCCAACATCCGAACGGTGGCCGCAGCGCTGACGGCACCGAGCCAGGACGCGACTCGCTGCCCATCCTTGACGAATCGAGGATGGAGATAGGTGGCAATCGATACCGCGGCCAATGGTTGATCAAGCAGTTCCGGAACAGGGGCGCCGTCCAAAGTGGTGGGTCGGCCCGGACCTCCGACCCACAGCTCGTTCGGACCTGGGTGATAGACCGCTCCGGCAATTGGCTCGCCGCCGCCGACCAGTCCGATCGCCGAGCACCAGTACGGGACGCGCGACAGAAAGTTGTACGTGCCGTCGACCGGGTCGATGTACCACGTGCGGTGCCCTCCCGAACGCTTGGCGCCCTCCTCACCAACCACCGCGTCGTCAGGGCGAAGCTGACTCAGCCGATCGGCGACCAGCCGCTCGGCGGCCTCGTCGGCGCCCGACACTACGTCGGAGATCGATGACTTGTACCGGGTTTCCAGACCCTCGGCCAACATGTCGGCTGCCAGCGTTCCGGCAGACCGCACCAGGTCGGCGGCCAGGTCATAGTCGTCCACCGCTGCAGGTTAGCGTCCACCTTTGTCGGACCACGCCAACAAGCGGTCGGCGTGCCAGGTGTTGATCACGCGGTCAGGATCCAGACCGAGCGCCTCGGCGCGCTCGCAGCCATAGGCAACGAACTCGAGCTGACCTGGCGCGTGGGCATCGGTGTCGATCGAGAAAAGGGAGCCCATCTCGATCGCCATGCTCAGCAGCCGGGTGGGAGGATCCCGGCGTTCTGGCCGGGAATTGATTTCTACTGCCACGTCGAAGGTACGGCAGGCCTCGAAAACCACCTCCGGATCGAACACCGACTGGGGCCGCAAGCCGCGCTCCCCCTGGATCAACCGCCCCGTGCAGTGCCCGAGCACATTGGTCCGGGGATTCGAAATCCCGCCTACCATGCGGTGCGTCATCGTCTCCGAATCCGACCGAAGCTTGGAGTGCACGCTTGACACAACCACGTCCAGCTCGCCGAGCAGATCGTCGTCTTGATCAAGCCCCCCGTTCTCGAGGATGTCCACCTCGATCCCCCGCAGGACCCGAAACGGCGCCATCACCTCGTTCAGGCGGTCGATCAGTTCCATTTGGGTACGGAGGCGGTCTGCGGTGAGCCCGCGGGCCACTGTCAACCGTGGCGAGTGATCGGTGATCGCACAGTATTCGTGGCCGAGCTGGCGCGCCGTCAACATCATCTCCTCCGGCGGACTGCCCCCATCGGACCAGTTTGAATGGCAGTGCAGATCTCCTCTGAGCGCGGCTCGCATGCCGTCGCCACCCTCGACAAGCGGCTGTTTCTCTTCCCGCAGCTTCTGCAGGTACTCCGGTACCTGACCGGCCATCGCTTGGCTGATCACCACCGCTGTCTTGGGACCGACCCCCTGCACCTTGCCCCAGGTGAGCTGCTCTTGATGTTCTTGACGTTCTTCCTCACTGAGCCGCGCGATCACATCCGCCGCGCCACGATAGGCCCGTACGCGATAGGTGTCGGCTCGCGAGCGCTCCAGCAGGAAGCCGATCTCCCGGAGAGCTTCGACCGGATTCATGGCGCCGGCACCGACGTCATCGCGCCCGCCGAGGACGCGGCCGCAGATGTACCGTCGGCATGGCCGGAGCCTCCATCACCTTCTCGGAACGGTCGACGACGGGCGGAAACCTCGGCTCTCGGCGCTCCCAGGCGGTCCGGAAGGCGACGATCTCGTCGTGGCTGCGACCAACGAAATTCCACCACATGACGATCTCCTCGGCGAACGGCGCGCCGCCCAACAGGATCGCGCGACCACCATGGTCGCTGCGTAGACCGAGAGACCTGCGTTGAGACCCGAGGTAGAGAAGTTGATCAACTCCGACCGTGGTGGATTCGACCAGCACGTCACCATGGACCACGAAGATTCCGTACTCGAATTCCGGGTTGACCGCAAGCTGTATCGGGACACCAGGCTCGACGGTGAGGTCGGCGCCGACCAGCGGTGTATGGCTTCGCGCCGGGGAGCGTACTCCGCCGAGTTCGCCGACCAACACCGTACCGGTCAACCCGGGGACGGTCAGCAGCGGCAGTTCGACGTGACTCTCGAACCGAGGGCTCGTCTCTCGATCAGAGTTTGGTAGCGCAACCCACAGCTGCACTCCATGCAGCGTCGGCGGCTTGTCGGCCAGGGACAACTCACTGTGCACAATGCCGACGCCCGCAGTCATGATGTGCAACTGTTGCGGGCGAACCATCACCTGGGAGCCAAGACTGTCACGATGCTCGACCTCTCCCTCCAGCAACCAGCTCACTGTCTGCAGGCCGGTGTGAGGATGCGCCCACACCTGCATGCCCGGTGAGTCCCGCACGCTCTGGGGTCCGTAATGATCAAGAAAGCACCAGGCACCGATCATCCGGATCTGGGCGTCCGGCAAAGCGCGCGCCACTTCGGTGGTCTTGCCGAGGTAGACCCGCCGCGCTGCGAGCAGGAGCTCCTCGGGTTCGGGACTCGGAGCCGACCCACAGACGATCTCCCGCGGCCGAAGATCAAGATCACTCACTCGTGAACCATCCTTCCCGCTGGCTCAATCACTGAAGCAGGCAGCGCCTAGAGTGTCAGCCTATGGCGGCGAGCACGCGGGGGATCACCAAATCCCTGCTCCCCTCCGCCAGGAGCCGGGCTTCCATCGCGAAACGACTCTCTTCGGTGTCAGGTGCGATGACGACGGCCACCATCGCTGAAATGGAGTCGCGACACCAGTGGTTCCAGGGGCTCGACGCGGAGCATCGTTCGCAGATCACGCTGGTAGCCCAGGCGGGTATCGACGGCTTCGTGAAGTGGTTCGCCCACCCGGATCCGAGCGGCCCGACCACGTCGGAGGTCTTCAGCTCCGCGCCCCGAGAGCTGACGCGCAAGATCTCTTTGCACCAGACCGTCGAGCTTGTTCGCACCACGATCGACGTGGTCGAGGCTCAGATCGATGAGGTCATGCCGAAAGGGGACCGGCAGGTGCTGCACGCGGCCATTGTTCAGTACAGCCGAGAAGTCGCCTTCGCCGCCGCGGAGATCTACGCGCGCGCGGCAGAGCTTCGGGGCGCCTGGGACGCGCGTCTGGAAGCGCTAGTCGTGGACGCCGTGCTGCGTGGCGAGATCGACGAGACGGTTCTCTCTCGCGCGTCGACCTTGGGCTGGCGGTCGGCAGCACCAGTTGTCGTCATCGTCGGCTCCGCGCCGGAACTCGAACCGGCCCTGGCACTGGAAGCGATTCGTCATGCGTCAGTCATCGGCGGCGCAGACATGCTCGGCGCGGTCCAGGGTGATCGCATGATCGTGGTCCTCGGAAGCAGCTCGTTCACCTCGGCCGATCGGGCCGTTCGGGTGGTACGCACGTTCGCCGGCGACTTCGGCCCGGGCCCGATCGTCGTCGGACCGCCGGTCGAGCACCTGATGGAGGCCGCCTCGAGCACCCGCGAGGCATTGTCTGGTTTCCGTGCGGCCGTTGGCTGGCCGGAGGCACCACGGCCGGTCACGGCAGAGGATTTGCTGCCCGAACGGGCCCTGGCTGGTGACGGCCATGCGCGCCGAGAGCTGGCACGCGGCCTTTACGACCCGCTCCTTGCGTCAGGGGGCGGCCTCTTGGAGACCCTCATCACCTTCTTCGATCAGGGTTCCTCGATCGAAGCCGCGTCGCGGGCGTTGTTCGTGCATGCCAACACGGTGCGCTATCGGCTACGCCGCATCCAGGAGGTCAGCGGCTATAGCCCGACCGACCCCCGCGACGCATACGCCCTCCGCCTCGCCCTTACCCTCGGCCGGCTCCTCACACGGACCCGAGTCGACGCCGCCTCGGAACCGTAAGACGACCCGGAAATTCCCCACATCTCGACGCCGGCGCAGAAACGTAAGGCGACCCACGAAACTCCCGGATTTCGGGGAAATCCTGCGACCCAACCTCACCACGCCGTGCACACATCTCGGGGCACTCCTGCGACGTTGAGCCTGGTTAATGGAGCCTTGAACCCTTAGCAGTGGTCTCGACGATTTGCCCAGGGGGCTCAACGTCGAGTTCGGCTGGACTCCCGGCGTTTGTAGGAGGTGAACAATAGGGTGCCCGAAGATTCGTGGCGTCCCCGAACGGCATAGCGCAGCAGATTCGGGAACGATTAAGGAATGCTCGTGATCGTGGCGCCCGGCCAGGGTGCGCAGACCCCCGGGTTGCTGCGCCCGTGGCTGACCGAGTCAACGTTCGCGGATCGGCTC
>DATFQP010000328.1:0-3813 GCA_035264145.1 Propionibacteriaceae bacterium | reverse complement strand
GCGGCGGCGTTCAAAGGCCTGCGCAGCAAGGGCCGGCTTTCCGACGCCGACATCGACGCCACGGCTCGCGAGATCCGGGTCGCCCTGCTCGAGGCCGATGTCAACCTCGCGGTGGTCAAGGAGTTCGTCGCTGCGATCAAGGAGCGGGCGCGCGCCGCGGAGCTCTCTGGCGCTCTCAATCCAGCCCAGCAGGTCATCAAGATCGTCAACGAGGAACTGGTCGCGATCCTTGGCGGTGAGACCAGGTTGCTGCGGTTCGCCAAGCGCCCGCCGACGGTGATCATGCTCGCCGGACTGCAAGGCTCCGGCAAGACGACGCTGGCCGGCAAACTCGCGCTGTGGTTACGGCAGCAGGGCTATTCACCGCTTCTGGTGGCCGCTGACCTGCAGCGTCCCAATGCGGTCAATCAGCTGCAGGTGGTGGGGGAGCGAGCCGGCATCCACGTCTTCGCCCCTGAGCCCGGCGTCACCACGGCGCGCAATGGACAGCAGGGCCCTTTCGGTGGCGATCCTGTCGCCGTCGCGCGCGCTTCGGTCGTGGAAGCAGAGCGCCGCCTGTACGACACGGTGATCATCGACACCGCGGGCCGGCTCGGCATCGACGCGGAGATGATGCAGCAGGCCGCCGACATCCGTGACGCGGTACACCCCGACGAGGTGTTGTTCGTCGTCGACGCAATGATCGGACAGGACGCGGTCAACACAGCCAATGCGTTCGCCGAAGGGGTCGGCTTCGACGGTGTCGTGCTGACCAAGCTCGACGGTGACGCGCGAGGCGGGGCGGCGCTCTCCATCGCGCGGGTCACCGGTCGCCCGATTCTCTTCGCCTCAAATGGCGAGGCGCTGAAGGACTTCGACGTCTTCCATCCGGACCGGATGGCCAGCCGCATCCTCGGCATGGGCGACATGCTGACCTTGATCGAGAAGGCGGAGCGGACCTTCGACGCGGAGCAGTCTGCCAAAGCTGCCGCCAAGCTCACTGGCCAGGGTGGCGAGTTCGGACTCGCGGATTTCCTGCAGCAGATGCAGATGGTCCGCAAGATGGGTCCGCTCTCGAAGATCTTCGGGATGTTGCCCGGCATGGGTGAGATCAAGGACCAGATCAACAACATCGACGAGCGTGACGTGGACCGGATCGAGGCGATCATCCACTCCATGACGCCCGCCGAGCGCGACAATCCCAAGATCATCGACGGTTCTCGCCGAGCCCGTATTGCTCGAGGGTCGGGGGTCGAGGTCTCAGAGGTCAACGCGCTTGTCAACCGCTTCTTCGAGGCGCGGAAGATGATGAGCTCGCTCGCCACCGGAAAAATGCCGGGCGTGCCCGGCATGCCGACGGCTCGCAAACAGCCGGGTCGCCAGGGATCCAAGAAGAAGAGTGGGCGCGGGGTATCCGGCAATCCCGCGAAACGCAACGCCCAGCCCTCTGCTGAGCCGAGCGTCGTCGGAAATCCGGCCGCTGCCTTCGGTGCAGGCGAGCAGTTGGACGAGAAGGCATTGCAGCAGGCCATGGCCGATTTCCAGTTACCGCCCGAGCTGCGCAGCCGGCTCCGCAAGTAGCGCCCAGAGTCGTGCGGTGAGCTCGTCGACGAACCACCCGTCGACAAATTCCAGAGGCGGCCCACCGATAGGCGCACGGCGCAGTCACCGGCTGCACCTCAATGGCGTCGTTCTCCCGTCCGGGGACCGACGTGATCTCTGGATCGTGGATGGTCGCATTCGTACCGGGCCAGTGCAGAACGCGGAAACATTGGCGACCAACGTCTGGCTGATTCCGGGACTGGTCGACGCCCACTGCCACGTCGGCCTGGAGGTCGGCGGCGCAGTGCCCGACGAGGTGGCCGAACAGCACGCATTGGCAGATCGTGCGGCCGGTGCGCTGCTGTTGCGCGATGCCGGCAGCCCGGCCGACACGCGCTGGATGGATAGCCGGGCAGACTTGCCCAAGATCATCCGCGCGGGCCGCCATATCGCTCGGCCGAAGCGCTACCTCCGCCATTACGGGGCCGAGGTTGAGCCCGCTGATCTGGTCGCCGAGGTCGAACGACAAGCCGCCCGCAGTGACGGATGGATCAAACTGGTCGGTGACTGGATCGACCGGGACATCGGTGATCTTGCGCCACTATGGCCTGTTGACGTGGCCCGCTCGGCCATCGATCGGGCGCACCAACTGGGCTGCCGGGTGACCGCCCACGTCTTCGGCGAACAGGCGTTGACCGAGCTTGTGACCGCCGGTATCGACGGGATCGAGCACGGCACCGGAATGGACGATGTGACTATCGGGCTCATGGCCGAACGGCAGGTCGCTCTGGTGCCGACGATGGTTCAGCTCGACAACTTCGAGGACTACGCCCGATCGGGTGAGGATAAATTCCCCGCGTACGCCAAGCACATCCGAGCCCTCTACGCGAGCCGTCTGGAGCGATTCACTGCTGCCCGTGAGGCCGGCGTACCGATCTACGCCGGCACCGATGCGGGCGGCTACCTGCCGCACGGGCTAGTGAGCCAGGAGATCGCTGCCCTCGCGCAGTTCAGCTCCGCCGACTACGCCCTTGGCGCTGGCTCGTGGCGCGCTCGGCGCTGGCTCGGCCGGCCGGACACGCTCGACGACGGCGTCCCAGCCGATCTCGTCGTGTTCGACGCCGATCCACGGGTTGATCTCGGCGTGCTCCGGGCTCCGCGGCACGTCATCCTGCGGGGAAGCGTTGTTCGCTAGCCCGACGGCAGCCACAGCGCATCGATTGATCACCGCGCCGCTTTCACCGCCGGCACGTCGTCGGCCATTCGGTCCTTGCCGCCATCACGGCCCTGCTGAACCGGCCGGACCACCAGGACTTTTGCGGCCGTCGATTTGGATATCGTCGGCGTGCGTCTCCATGGTCGCAGGGTAGATGTGTTGCGCTCAGTTCGCGTTGATGCGAGCGATTCTGGCAGAATGAGTTGCGCATCTGCGTCGCGCGGCGCCCTCTATCCCGCGCGACATAGGTCAGACGAGATCATCGCGTGCGTGTCCCCACCGCGTCAGATGGGATCACCCGTTTCCTGGCCGGCCCGGCGCCGGCCAATGATCAGCACAGGAGTACCACAGACGTGGCTGTCAAGATTCGTTTGAAGCGACTGGGCAAGATCCGGTCGCCGCACTACCGCATCGTGGTGGCCGACTCCCGCACGAAGCGGGATGGTCGGGCCATCGAGGAGATCGGGAAGTACCACCCGAAGAACGATCCCTCGGTCATCGAGGTCAACTCCGAGAGAGCTCAATTCTGGTTGTCCGTCGGCGCGCAGCCAACCGAAGCCGTGGTGGCCTTGCTCAAGCGCACGGGAGACTGGCAGCAGTACTCCGGTGACGCGTCACCCTCAGGCGTGGAACCGCAGCCCGAGAAAAAGAACAAGACCGACGCCTTCAACGCGGCGCTGGCCGAGGCGGGCAAGGAGCCGACCTCCTCGGCGGTAACCTCGGCCAAGAAGGCTGCACCGAAGTCTGAGGCTCGTCCGGGAACGACCGTCGAGGGGACGCCAGCCGAGGCTCAGCAGGCAGCAGACGCCGGTGTGGCTGACGCCGAGGCGTCTCCGGCTTCGTCGAGCGGCTCGGAACAAGCCACGTCGTCAGGCTCGGGAGCATCGCCTTCATCAGACGCAGGACGAGGCTGACGTGCTGGCCGATGCGTTGGAGCACCTGGTCCGGGGCATCGTGGCGCATCCGGCCGATGTGACGGTGAGGGACAAGGAACTGCGTCGCGGCCGGATGCTGGAAGTGCGGGTCAATCCCGAAGACATCGGCAAGGTCATCGGCAGGTCCGGCCGAACGGCCAC
>DATFQP010000327.1:0-2026 GCA_035264145.1 Propionibacteriaceae bacterium | reverse complement strand
TTCAGCCAGGATCCGGAGGTCGGGGTGAAGTGGACCTGGATTCTCGGGTTCGCCGCGAGCCAGGCCCCGACGTTGGGGTGCTTGTGGGCGGCGTAGTTGTCCATCACCAGGTGCAGCTGGCGGTCGGGGTAGGCACGTGCGACGTGTTTGAGGAAGGCCAGGAACTCCTGGTGCCGGTGCCGGTTCTTGCACACTCCGGTGACCCTCCCGGTCGCGATCTCCAGTGCGGCGAACAAGGTGGTGGTGCCGTGGCGGACGTAGTCGTGGGTGCGCTGCTCGGCGTGGCCGGGCTGCATCGGCAGAGTCTTCTGGGTCCGGTTCAACGCCTGAATTTGGCTCTTCTCGTCACAGCACAACACGATCGCGTTCTCCGGTGGCGCCAGGTACAAGCCGATGATGTCGGCGACCTTGGCTTCCAGCTCGGGGTCGGTGGAGAACTTGAAGGTCTCCGCCCGCCACGGTTTCACCCCGTACCGCTTCCAGGCCTCGGCGATGGTGACGTGGCTGGTGCCCAGCCGCTTCGCCAGCAGTCGCGACGACCAATGCGTGACTCCCAGGCTTGCCGGTGGCGGGGTCAACGTCTCCGCCACGACTCGACGCTGGTCGATCGACCGCTTCCGGCCGGACCGCTTCTCGTCGGCCAGCCCGGCCAGGCCCCGCTCCACGTACCGGGCCCGCCACGCGTTCACCGTCGGCCGGCTCACCCCCACCAGCCGAGCGATCTCCACATTCGGCGTACCGTCGGCGGCCAACAGCACGATCCGGGCCCGCGCCGCCAACCCCGCACCCACCGAGCTCGACCGGGTCAACCCGATCAGCTCGTCTCGGTCGTTCTGTCGCAGCAGCAAGGGTTCAGCGGTCGCTCCAGCCACACCTCAGTATCCCACGCATACGTAAACTTAATTACTTAACACGCCACTAGCGCCAGCTGCGCTCATCGTTCGCAGAAGTCGTTTTGATTGAATCTCCACAAGGCCCAACGGCGCGGCTTGGGCGCTATCAACAATGTTCAAGTGCCCAGCCTTATCTGACTTGGCCTTCGCCACACGTATCGCGGAGGTGACGCGCCGCTGATCGAGGCCGAGCGGCGCCCGTTAGCTCCAGATGCCCCTCGGTCGCATGTAGGCAGTCATGCCCTTCAAGATCAAATGCATGTTGACTAGCACTTTTGCTGTGGAGCTTAGGGGACTCGAACCCCTGACCTCTTCCATGCCATGGTGGCTGGGGACGCACAGACGACAGGCTCCGAGCCTTGACGGAGTTCAGGGACGTGCAGGCGCCACCACCTCCGCTCAGCCTGGAAGCCCCTCAGTTTGCCCCCCATGGCTCGAACCGCAAGCGAGGCATCGGAGCTGCGATTGTCAGCTTGGGAAGACATCCGGGGCGAGTCTGGCGGCTCATGCTGAGCGGGCCGGACCTGCCCCCATGTCGGGCTTGTTGACCGCTGCTGTCCCTGCCGTGGGGCCCGTGTGGGGCCCGGACGAAGCGGACAACTACAGGTCCCGCACAAGGCGACTGACGACGACGGACAGGCGTCAGGGCTCGTCCGCGGCGGTCTCCTCTGATCCCCCGCGGTGAATCGTCGGTCAGAACGTGGCGATCGGGTTGACCGGGCTGCCGGACGTACCGGGAAAGCGGACCGGCGCGACGACGAGATGAAAGTTCCACTGGCCGAGGTCGGCGGCCGTCGTCGCGCACACCTCTAGGTCGCAGTTGTCCAGGAGCCACAGACCCATCGCGACGAGGCTCACGGCGTGCACCGGCATCAATACGTCCTCATAGCCCGAGGGCTGCACGTCCTGGGGGGTGTCGGCGCCGATCAGCGCGACCTCCCGTTCATGCAGCCACGGCAGGCAGGACGCGTGCCAGCCGGCCTGCGTGAAACCGCTGGCCGCACCGGCCTCGTGCCGAGCGCGGCCATAGCCGGTCCGCAGGAGTACCGCATCGCCGGGTCGCACCCGTACACCCTGGCGACGCTCGGCCTCCTCGAGATCGTCGGGAAACACGCCCTGCCCCGGTTCCAGCC
>DATFQP010000326.1:0-13969 GCA_035264145.1 Propionibacteriaceae bacterium | reverse complement strand
GCCGTGACCCCGGGGATGGAGATCCAGGAGTAGTCGGACCGGTAGCCGGTGGCCCAGACCACGGTCGAGACGTCGAGGCTGCTGTCGTCGGCGAAACGCGCGGTGCGTCCTTGGGCGTTGACCAGGCGCGGCCGGAACCGGACGCCGGCCTGCTTGAGCCGTCGGCGGTTGGTGCCGATGACGAACTCGCCGCGGGCCTGCAGGCGGCGGCCGAGGCGGGTTGCGGTGTTCACGCGCATGAAGCGGAGTCGGGTGAGCCACCAGAACAGGTCCCGGCCGAGCAGTCGCTGCGGCAGCATCGGCACTTTCTCCCCGACCGACACGTCGACCTGCCGGGTCGCGGCGAGCTCCTCGGCGATCTGCAGTCCGGAGTTCCCGCCACCGACAACCAGGACCGGGCCGGGCGGGACGGATTGCGGGTTGCGGTAGTCGGCGCTGTGAATCTGCGTCACTGAGCCGTCGAAGCCGTGGCCGGCCTCAGGACTGAAGGGAACCTGGAAGGCGCCCGTGGCTACGAGCGCCTGCTGGGCGCGGAAGACCTCGTCGTCTGTGCGGACTTGGAACTCGTCGCCGACCCGGTCCAGCGCCGTGACTCGCGTGCTCAACTGCACCGGCAGATCGAACCTGGTGGCGTAGTCACGCAGGAAATCGGCCACCGACTCCTTGTCCGGATACGTGTCGGCCGGCGCGGGAAACGCCATGCCAGGCAGGGCGTCGTACTGAGCAGGGCTGAACAGCCGTAGCGAGTCCCAGCGGCCACGCCAGGAGTAACCCAGCTGGTCGGCGGCCTCCAGGACCAGGAACCGCAGGCCCCGCTGAGCCAGATGCCAGGCCACAGCAAGGCCCGCCTGACCGGCACCAATCACGATGACATCGAGCAGCTCATCAGGACCTGGTCCGTTGCCAGTGTTCGCATCAGTCATCGTGCCGCTCCGCGGTCCACGGTGAAGCTGAACATCATGCCGCTCTGCATGTGTTCGGCGATATGGCAGTGAGCCATCCACAGGCCGGGGTTAGTCACGTCGAACAAGATGTCGACGGTCTGCCCGGTGCGGACCAGGACGGTGTCTTTCCACACCAGGTTGGGTTCCGGCACTCCGTCGCGGGCTAGGACGAGGAAGCGCCCGGCGCCGTGCAGGTGGAACGGGTGGTGCATCGGGTGATCGGAGTCCATCTCGTTGACCAGTCGGATCTTCACCCTGTCCCCCACGGTGAACCGCCAGTCGATCGCGGCTGCCGCAGCGCCAGCCGTTCGGTCAACGAATCTCCAGTGCATGTTGGCAGAGGTGGTCAGCCTGTTGATGGCCACCATGTCGTCTTCCCATTCGATGCCAGTAGCCGATCCGTGCTCATGGCCGGTACTGGATGCCGAGTGAGCTGAGTGCTCCTCCCCGCGACCACCCGAGGGATCCTCATCGGTGCCGTGGTGCTCCATGCCCTCGTGTTCCATGCCGTGATGCTCCATGGCGGGCTCCTCGCCACCATGGCCGTGCTGATGGTGCGCGGCACCGGCTGGAGTGTGGGCCATGTCGTCACCAGCGGTATGGGCGACCGGTCCAGCTGCCAGCAGCTTCATGCCGCACTGCGGGCAGCGTCCCGGCTGGTCGCTGGTGACCTCCGGGTGCATCGGGCAGGCGTAGCTGACCATGGCCATGGCCGTGGCCGTGGCCGTGGCCGTGGCTAGGAGTTTCATGCCGCACTTCGGGCAGCGTCCCGGCTGCTCGCTGGTGACCTCCGGATGCATCGGACAGGCGTAGGTCACCGGGGCTGCTGGCCGTGAGGCGGCCAGAAGTCTCATCCCGCACTGCAGGCAGCGTCCCGGCTGGCCGCTGGTGACGTCAGGGTGCATGGGGCAGGCGTAGACCGTCGGCCCCGTTCCGGGCTGAGGGGCAGTGGGGTCGTCCATCTCCGCGACCAGGGCCAGGATCTTGTCCGGTGCCGCGGCGAGCCAGTGGTCGAGCTGGCGCCGCTCGGCGGCAAGCTCCGGTGCGGTGCGGAGCTGCCGGAACTGGTCGGCCAGCGACGGTTCCGCGGGCTCCTCGGCTACGGTGATGGAGGCCAGCGGGTAGGTCCGGTTCGGTGTCTGATGTTCCAGGGTCAGCTCCCCAGGCTGGTCGAGCAGAACGTCGACAACGGCCCGCTCGGACGGTGCCAGCAGCACCTCGGAGACGAACTCCTCCCGTTCTACCCGGCCGCTATCACCGCCAATGCGCTTCATCCGCGCGCCAGGCAGCCGGACGTTGAAGACCCGGGTGTTGGCGGTGTTCGTCAACCAGAGCCGGAGCACCTCACCCGCTCGCGCAGTAAGGGTCAGCTCGGTCTGGCCACCGATGAGCAGCAGGTTGCCGTACCGACCCATGGCGGCGTAACTGGTCTCCGCCACTGAGAAGGCGGCGATTTTGCCGTCTTCCAGCAGCACGTCGTCCAGGGTCAGGACGACGTCGCGGTTGGCCGCTGGCCAGTACCTCGGTTCTGAGGGCTGGACGGTGATGTTGCCGTAGAGGCCCATCTCCTGGGTGTAGTCCTCGCGGATGTGCGGGTGGTACCAGTACAGGCCGGGGTCGGGGAACTGGATGCGGTAGGTGAAGTTGCCCCCGATCGGGATCGGCTGCTGGGTTTCGTGCGGTACACCGTCGTACTTGTTCTCCAGCCGCAGCCCGTGCCAGTGCACGGTGGTGTCCAGGTCGCCGTCGTTGGTGACATTGACGATCACTTCGGATCCCTGTTGAACGTGGAGGGTGGGGCCGGGGATCGAGCCGTTGTAGCCGAGCATCCGAACGGTGCTGTGGTGAAGCCGCTTGGCTACAGGAGCAACGTGAAGGTTCAGCGTGTCGCCATCGCCGAGCTGCAGCAGTTGGGGTGCCGCGGCCTCGGGGAGGCCTGTGGGATCGGTCGGAAATGACTGGTCAAGGACCGGCGGTGTTTCGGGCTGGTGCTGCACGTTCGTTCCTCCCTCTGCTCAAAAGGGCCAGCCGAAGCCAACGCTCCGGCTGGGCCTGAACCTGGATCGGCGGCAAGGCCGACATAACGATGATGACTGGCCCGGTCAACCGCTCACACCGGCGAGATAGCCGGGGTTGGCCGGTGTGCGGCGCCTCGCCCTAATCCCCGCTCTGCGTGGCATGATCGCCTACCCGCTCAGCCGAAGTCGACGCCGGCCGTTATCGCAATGGCCACGATTGCGGCGGCGACCCAGTCGACGGTGAGGCAGAACGGCGGCCACCAACGCGTGTTGTTCACGAAACCGGTGCGGTGCTGCCACAGGTCCTTGGCGCCATGCCCAACCAGCCCGGCGACCGCGACCCACGGTGACCCGATCACGGCGACCGCCCCCACGAGAACGAAAACGGTGGCGACACCAACTTCGACGGCGACAACCTTTCTGCGTCCGTCCGCCACGGCGAATCCGACATAGACCGCAGCTATCAGGGCGAGGCTGATGGCATAGACGGTCGCCGGCGGGATCCACCCAAGGCCCAGGGGGGCAGCGGCCTGGAGAAAACCGAAGACCACACCCCAGATCAGGGGGACCCGCAGACGCGTGGAATGGTGGCCGGCGTCATAGGCCGTGCCAACCTGGGTAGCTGGGTCCGAACTCGCTGGTGACATGTCGGGCTCCTGGAAGAGCTGGCTGGAGTCAAGCTGTCCCGCTGCATCGCAGCCCGAAGTGAGTCGGCAGGATTGGCCGCCTTCGATGGGCCGGGTGTCAGACGCTGAAATTATCGTCCCGGACAACACGTCAATGAACAGGTTCGGCCCAGTCATCAGGAACACGCAACGACCAGCGTGCCGTCATCTCGGCTAGTTGCTTTCCGTGTACTTCGCCATCTGGGCGGCGTACTGTCGAGGCACCGAGGACCACAGAGGCTACGGTCTCCGTCGCCCCTGGCTCGTTGTTCAGGGCGGAGGCGATCATGACCACAGCAACCCGGCACGGCGACCTCCAGCAACCCGGCCCCGCGCAGCCGACAGCCAAGAGCAGGATCGGGTTGATCGTTGCTTTGTCCATGGCGGCTGGACTGATTGCCGCCGTGCTTCTGGTGGCCATGCCGTTCATCCCGGCAAGAGAGAATGCGCTCACCGGGGTGGTGCTGCTGGCGTTTGCGCTTGGCTGGGCGTTGCTGGCCGTACTGTCCACCCGGTTCAGCGACCAGCCGCAACGGTGGGCAGCCGCGCCGGCGGCGTTCATGGCGGTGGCCGGCCTCGTTTCACTCAGCGGGTCCGCGGCCGTGGAGGCGGGGTTTAGCTGGGTATGGCCGCCAGTCCTGTTCGGGCTGGTTGTCTGGATGTTCCTTCGGGTCCGGCGCCAGCTGCGCAGCAGAATCGGACGGTGGCTGCTGTACCCCGTACTAGCCGTGTTGATGATTGCCGCCGTGGGCGGCGCCTACCAGACCGTGCGCGAATCGCTCGACGCCAAGGCCTATCCCCCACCCGGCCAGCTGATCGATGTGGGCGGGCACCGGCTGCACCTGTACTGCACCGGCTCAGGCAGCCCCACAGTGGTCCTGGAACCGGGCGGCGGCGCATCGTCCTCCGACTTCGGCTGGATTGCGCCGGCCGTGGCCCGCAACACCAGAGTCTGCGTGTATGACCGCGCCGGTCGCGGCTGGAGCGACGCAACGGACGGCCCGCAGGACGCTGCTCATATTGCCGCGGACCTGCACACGCTGCTTCAACGCGCCAACGTTCCCGGGCCGTACGTGCTGGCCGGTCACTCGTTCGGCGGCCTGTACGTCCAAAGCTTCGCCGCGCAATTTCCAGACCAGGTCGCTGGCATGGTGCTCCTCGACTCCACCGCACCCAAACCGGGCCCGGCCCAGCCTCCCAACACCGATCCCTACAACGTCATCGGTCGCGTCGCCGCCTTATCGGCCGCGTCCGCTCACCTCGGCGCCGGACGGCTGCTCAACCCAATCTCCTACACCACTCTTCCGCCGCGCTCCCGGGACGAGGCCCGCGCCACCTCGTCGACCGCGAGCTCCCTTGCAAGCTCCGTCGAGGAGTACGGAGTGGCGAACACGTCGATGCAGCAGGCGTCCGCCCTGACCAGCCTCAACGGTAAGCCGCTGATCGTCCTTACCGCAGATGAGGGAGTAACCGACGATCAATGGCAATCGAAGCAGGACCGCATGGCCGCGCTGTCGAGCAACAGTCTCCACCGTCACGCTCAGGCCACCCACGATTCGCTCGTCTCCGACGAAACCGACGCGGCCGCAGCCAGCCAGGCGATCCGCGACGTCGTCATCTCCGTACGCACCGCCCAGCCGCTCGCCTAACCCTTGACATCGAGGTCGACGACGGGGAAACCCGCATCGTCCGCCGCACCACCGCCTTCCCCGTGCGTAACATCAAAGCCGACCGGCCACGACCGGCCGGCCACCGAGTTGTCTAGGCCGGATGTAAAGGATCACCTGCACAGATCCGATAACCATCTACTGCTTCAAGACAGATCGAGGGTGTTTGTCCTCCGCGGGTGACGCGCGATGGCCGGTCGGGCAGCTGATGTGGACCCGTGGCGTCCTTCCGCGCCGATCGAAACCTGTGTGTTCTAACCAGGTGTGAGGTTCGATGAGGCGACTGGCCACGAACGAGCGGAGTTCTCCTGGACCGGCTCCAACGGAGATGTCGGTGAACATTGTGTTGTCCACTTCCATATGTCAGCGGACGGCGCTGAATTTCACCGTACTAACGGATTCGACCAGTTTACTTCGCTTATGTTGTTCGACCACCGCTTGGTCACTAGTCTCGTCAGGCCCCGGCATCACTTCATGACGCGGAATGTCAGATGCGTGACACCTGCGCCCTCGATCACCCCGGTGCTCTCCAGCTCGATCGGTTCCGCGGTTTGGTCGAACAACAGGACGCCATCCCCGAGTAGGACAGGCACCAGATCTAGGTGTATCTCGTCGAGAAGTCCCGACCGGATGCACTGCTGCACCAGGTTCGCGCCGATCACGCCGACGTCCTTGTCAGCTGCGACCGCTTTCGCTTGCGCTATAGCGCTTTCGAGGCCGTCAGTAACGAACGTAAAAGGCGAACCTTCGTAAACCCATTCTTGCGGAACCGATGGGTTAGAACAAAGACCGGTACCCCCAAAGGATGTCCGCCACCCCAACCATGGGTGAGGTCGAATGTCCTCCGTCCCGTCACCAAAGCCCCTGTCGTTCTACTCGTCTCCCGAAGATACTCGGCGGTTTGCGGCGCGACCTTGAACACCATCTCCGTGCCAGGCAGTCGATATTCGGTGTCGCCACCGAAATACCAAGCCAAAAGCCGCTCGCCGCCCTCACCCATAGATGCTTCAGCACCGTCGTTCGGCCCAGCAATAAAACCATCAAGTGACGTTGCGTGCCCCGTACGGACTTTCCCCATGGCTTCGTCCTCCTATCCTGTTGATCCGCGCTAGTGGCCTAGCTTGATCGCTAGCCTTCGAGAGCATGCTGTGGCTGGGTCGCATGGCGCAACGGTGGATCGCATCCCAGAGATACGGTAAGGAGCAGACCTGACCCCAACGTCCGCAGCCAGCCACGCTCACGGCGCTAAGGCGGCGTGTCGAGATCGTGCATGCTCGACGCGCTGCCATAGCCGGAGGCTACTTGTAAACAGGCGCTACGGGGTCACGACACCAGCTGTGTTGGCTGCTCCGATGGTGATTGCCGATGGGTTGAAACCTTTGGCGATCAGCCAGATGCCGAAGAATATCTCGAACAGACCGCCGGGGATTGTCGCCACAAGGCCGGTGCCGGCGAAGCCGAGAATCTCCAGCACGCATCCCGTTGCAAAGATTGCATATCCAACGAGGCCCCAGACCGCCAAGAACCGCGGGACGAGGTTCGACCGAAACATCAGATAACAGAGGAACAGACTGCCCAGGCCGAGCCCAATCATCGCCACGTTGTAGGCCATGAAGTTCCCATTGATCGCAAGGGCGCCCAGCGTCTCGAAGTAGGAGGCATCAGCAGCGCCGGCCTCCGTGTAGCTCCGACTAACGATGACCAGCGACAGCAAGCTGATCACGCCCACGGCGAGAATGATCCCCTCGAAAATCCTGGTGGCGAAGTAACCCAAGGCGATGTTCTGGTTGTGCGGCCTCAATATCGGCAACATCAGTGTCCCGATGCCAATCACCAGGGCGGAGTTCAACAGCATCAACACCGCACCGGCCGAGAACAGGGTGCTCGCCGAAACAGTGGACAGATAATCCGGGGCTGCCGCGATGCCCGCCACGATGAGGCTCCCTACACCGTAGGTCAGGTATCCACCGAGGACCAACATTCCAACCATTCGTGCGGTTCGTCTGGTGGAGCTCAGCTCCTCCTGCACGACTTCCCGCCCATTGTCATACCGCAGCCGGGGGATTCGGCAGGCGCCTCGGCCACCAACACCGCAGTTCTTGTCGTCTCGTCCATCTCAGCTCCATCCGTTGTCATTCACAACGGTGGGCTACGTCCCGGGCAACCCGAGACTGAGACATACGGTGCAAGTGCTGCCCGTAAGGCTGATGGGGCGCGATCGCTCACCGCACTTAGTACGAACTATACCGTACAAAGTACAGAAGCTGTAGTCGGGAGCGAGATGTCTCTCTCCTCTAGCCGGACGGATCGGTGGGTTCAGCGCTGACGCCACCGTCTTGCTGATCGCTGTCTTCCTGACGACACCGCTGCAGGCTGCTGGTGAAGAGTACGGCGCCCGTGCTTGATCAACCGGGCCGCCGCCTCGTGGTCGGCCAACCTCAAGGTGGGGCTCGTTCTCGGGATTGTCGTCTCCAGCACCCCGTTCATGCTGGCGCACGGAGCCGGCGACCCGTGGCTGCTGGCCTACTACTTCATCGTCGGCGCGTCCCTGACCGTGAAGGCGTGGCGCACCGGTGGTCTCGAGGTGCCCGTGTTGGTGCACATGGTCAACAACGTGCTGCTCCTGGTGCCGGGGTACTGTTCGGCGAACCTCTTGTTCAACCGGGGCCCGGGAGCCGGCGGTCCGATCATGCTTGTGCCGATGGTCCTGTTCATCGCGGTCATCGCGGTGATCGAGTGGTGGCGCCGGCGGTCCGGTGTGGCCCGCCGCAGCATCTCCGCGAAGGTGTCCCATGTCTGAGGATCTCCGATCCGGCATCGCGGAGCCAGTAATTGAGGTACGCCAGCTCCGCCGCCGCTACGGCGGTCAGCGCTCCCTGCTCGGCCGGTCCGGTCCGGGCAGCCGCGACAGGGCGTCCAAAGCGAAGCAGAGCTTCGAAGCGGTCCGAGGTGTGGACCTCCAGGTCGGGAGGGGCGAGCTGTTCGCCCTCCTCGGTGCGAACGGCGCCGGCAAGACCTCCAAGCTGCGGCGTGGATTGTCCCTGGCCCGCGCCGAGGCGCTGCTGCTGGTGCGGAACCGACGGCGCTGTTTCCGACGCTGCTGATCCCGCTAATGCTCACCGCCATCGTCGCCGTGCTGCCGGACAGCCCCACGAAGGCGCCGTTGGTGCTCGGCACGATGGGACCTTGCTGATGTTCGTCGTCTACTACACCCTGGTCACCTCCACGGTGGCCCGTCGTGAGGAACACATGCTCAAGCGCCTATACACCAGTTCGGCCCGACCGGCGACTGTGCTTTTCGCGATGGCCGTCCCGGCCATCCTCCTCATGCTTATGCAGGTAATCGTGGGCGGCGTCGCAGTCACGCTGCTGGTCGGCCTAGACAACCCCGAGCACCTCTGGCTGCTGGTGCCGACCATGGCGGCCGCGGCCGCAGTGTGGTGCCTGCTGGCCCTGGCATTGGCGATCTTCACCCGTAGTGTTGAAGCCGCGCAGCTGACCACCCTGCCCCTGATCCGGGTGGCCCTTGGTGTGTCGGGTCTGTCGGTCCCGCTGGCGGTTCTGCCCGAAGTCGGGCAGACGCTGGCCCAGCTTTCCCCGATGTTCCCGGTGGTCGACCTGGTGCATCTGAGCCTCGGGACCGTCCGCGTGAGCGGCGACGTGGTGACCCGGCGCGGCGTTCTGGTCAGCCGCGGTGATGGACCTGGCCGTGCTTGTGGGCTGGGTGGCGCTCGGCCTGATGGTGATTCGCCGGGCCTTTCGCTGGGAGCCACGACAGTGACAGACCGATCATGAGGTCCTGAACCGCGTACGAGAGCGGTGAGCCGAGGTCGGCCGGGTCCCCCAACCAAACCCGTGTTGGGCCTAATCCTCGCCCAACTGTGGTGATGGCTGGGCGACCGGAGCTTCCATCCCTTGGTCTTGCATGTACTTCATCAGGTTGGCCGCGGCGACGGGGAGTTCGCGGTTCGCCTCCTCGGTGCGCGTGAAATACACAATCTCGCATCCCGCGAAGGTGATCGGCGTGTGACCGGGTCCGACGAAGAACGCGTCGCCGGCCTCGTACACCTCCTCCACCCCGTCGGCTGTCCGCATGCCGTACTTGCCTTTCAGCACGTAGCCCATGTGGGGCGCCTGGCACTGATCGTTCGGTGCGCCCTTGAAGAGAAATGCGGCGTCTAAGTCGATGGGGTGGGTTTCGATACTAACGGTCCAGCCATCGAGCTCGTGAGAATAAGCGTCAAGCATCCCTGGTATCGGCTGGTGAGATGATGCGGTTACCTTCGATACTTTCGGCATCTTTCCCCTCCCCAGCACTGGGCCTGTCGCCATCGTACGCAGCCCCGGCCGGAGCCCTCACCCTCCCCAGCCACCCTGGCGGACATCGACTACGACGCCAGCCGGCGTCGACCCAAAGCTGATCACCGACCTGGCGAGCTGCCGCTACCTGGCGACCGCGACGAACGTGCTGCTGATCGGCGCCCGGGGGTCCGGACACCTGTGGCAGGACAGCCACAAGTCGAGTGACTTAGACCCATCCTCGTGTGCCCAGGCCGCGCGGCCGGTCATGCGGAGGTGATGATGACTTTCCCTTGGGCGTTTCCCGTCTCCAGATACTCCAGCGCTTCACGGACTTCGCTCAACGGATATGTTTTGTCGATCACTGGCTTGATCTTTCCCGCCGCGATGAGCCCCGTGAGGAGCGCGACGTCTTCTTTATGGAAGGGTTTCCACCACAGGAATCCGATCTTCTTGCGCTCGGCCAGCGAGGTGAGCGGCCCGAGGAGTAGGCAGCCGCAGATTCGACTCGTCGTGCCTCCGAGCAGGACGTAAACGCCCCTGGGATTCAATGCGCGGCGGCACTGGAAGATCGAACGGTTGCCTGCCACATCGAGAATCCGGTCGTACCGGGGCCCGCCCCGCGTGTAGTCCTCCAGGGTGTAATCGATGACTTCGTCCGCGCCCAGTCCGCGCACCATGTCCGTCTTTTTCGTGCTGCATACGCCGGTGACGTGTGCTCCGAGGGCCTTCGCGATCTGCACTGCGAATGGGCCCACGCTGCCCGACGCGCCATTGATCAGCACCGTGTTTCCTTTCGCGATTCCGCCCCGGCCACGCAGGCCCTGGAGGGCCAGGATCGCCGCCTGCGGCAGAGTCGCCGTTTCCTCATAGTTCAGGCTGCTCGGCTTGTGTGCCCAGGCCCGCTCCGGAGCGATTGCGTACTCCGCGAAGGCGCTGTGGCCGAACTGGGTTAGGTCCGCGAACACCGCATCACCCGGTTGGAATCGAGTGACGTCCTTGCCAACCGCCTCGACTTGGCCTGCTGCGTCAAACCCCAGGCCACGCTTGCGCGGTGCGCGCAGCCCGATTCCCATGCGAGTGAGGAACGGTTTGCCGTAGAGGTAGTCGAGGTCGCCTTGATTCAAAGATGCTGCGTGGACGCGCACCAGCACATCGTCGTCCTTGACGACAGGGCTGTCGACGTCCACGAACTCGAGAACGTCAGGTGGGCCGTACTGTGTCCGGACGAAGGCCTTAATAGTGTTCTCTCGATTAGTGGTGGGACCGGCAGTCGTGGCCCCCGGGATCTGGCCGGGTCGACCAGGTACACGGTGATAGGGACGTGTCCTCAGGCTGGGATGGTCGCCGGATCCGCGACGGGTGGGCGGGCTGTGGCGCGTGGGGATCGCACGCCTACTACGAGTAGGTAGAAGACCATCCAGATCTCTGAGATGGCGGGCGCGATAGTCAGGAAGATGTGGATCTGCTTGGCCAGGTCGGGGAGCAGGAACGCTACGATGACGTCGACCAGGTAGCTGACGGTCGCCACGACCAGGATGATGCCGAGCGCCTTGGGGAACAGCCCTGACCGGTAAGCGAGATAGCCCAGTGGCGCAAGCCACAGCCCGAAGAACACCTGGGCGGCGAGAATCCCGTAGTGCTGAAGTTCCAGCAGGAGCTGCACGAGCGCCTGTGATCCGACGGCCCCGAAGGTGGCCACGTAGGAAGGGTCTGTCGCGACCTGCAGCGCCACAAACGTGAAGACGGCACAGACCGAAATGATGCCGGCGGCGATTGTGACCGCGATCACCATCAGGCGGGCCGCGTGCTTGTGCACGTGTTTCAGCAGTAGGTAGAGGGTTGTGGCGGTGAGAACAAAGAAGACCGCATCCGTCAGGTGGGCGATGACGGCGAGGGGCACAAGTCCGGCGTTCTCGACGACGTTCCCAGCTGTTGCCGCCGCGTCGCTGGCAACGTACAGCTTGGGATCGAAATAGCCCTCGGAAAAGCCGCCGGTGATGCCGACGATGAGGTAGAAGACACCCGCGATTCTTGCAAGGTGTTTGAGTGAGGTCATTGTCAGCCCGACGGGCGGCTCAATGATGATTGCGTTCGGAGACGTCATGACGAGTTCCTTTTGTTCATGTGATCGAGCACGTTCAGGGATCCGGAGCTTCTGTCGCTACGTTACGAACCGGGATCGTGGTCTATCTGTGGTTCTCTTGGTGCTTGGCAAGCGTTGGCGGCGGCCGCGATCGCCTTGAAGACGCCCAGGTCGACAACCGCCATGCTGCAGGTGTCACACGGCGATGACGAGCGTCCCTCGCGCGTGACCGGCCGCAACCTGACTGATGGCCTCGGCCGTTTGGCTCAGCGGGTAGGTGCCGCCGATGACCGGCCTGACTCCTCCGGCCTCGACCAGTTCCTTTAGGGCGATCAGGTCGGATCGGTTCTGGGTCTTGACCGAGGGTCGTGCCTGCTGGCGCACGACCAGGGACGCCAGGAAACCTCGAATGGTGCGGCCGAGCTTGCCGGCCGCGTGTCCCCCGCCATTGGACAGCAGCGTTCCGTTGGGCGTGAGTGCGCGTCTGGTGTCGGCCATCGAACGGTCCCCGACGTTGTCGAGGATGAAGTCGTAGCGCTCGTCGCCGTCCCTGAAGTCTTGCTGGGTGTAGTCGATGACGTGGTCGGCCCCGATCGAGCGGACCAGCTCAAGGTTCTTGGTGCTGCACACCCCGGTCACCTCGGCGCCAAATGCCTTGGCGATCTGCACGGCGAATGTCCCAACCCCGCCCGAGGCCCCGTTGATCAAGACCTTCTGCCCGGGCTGCACCTTTGCGTCGTCGCGAAGAAGCTGCAGCGCGGTGCTAGCGGACACGCCGACGGCCGCCGCCTGTTCGAAGGTGAGATTGGCCGGCTTCTTGACCAGCTGATCCTCGGGTGCACGCACGTACTCGGCGAAGGCACCGCTGCACCAACCGAACACGTCGTCCCCAGGCCGGAGGCTCTGCACCCGGGTACCGACTGCATCGACCGTCCCCGCAACATCCGTCCCCGGAACGGGGTTCTTCGGCTTACTCAGCCCTGTGCCCATGCGCATGACGTACGGCACGCCGGTCATCAGGATCCAGTCACCAACATGCACCGACGCTGCGCGCACGCGGACGAGCACCTCGTCCTCTGCGATCGCCGGCCGGTCGATGTCCCGCGCTTCCAGAACCTCCGCTGACCCGTACTTGTCCTGAATGATTGCCTGCATGCCTGGCCTCAGCTTTCCCACTACAAATATGAACGACGTACGCTGTTTCGTGTACGATATATAACAATAATGCGTACGGCGTACGCGGTCAAGTGGGCAAGATCCCCAGCCGAAACGAGGAGTAGCGCCAATGGCCACACCGACGATCCCGCGGGCTGAGCCGCGCCGACGCCTGAGCAGGGAGCGCGTGCTGCGCGCTGCGATTGCGCATGCCGATGCCGGTGGGCTGGAGGCGCTCACCATGCGCCAGCTCGCCGAGATGCTCAAGGTCGCGCCGATGGCGCTGTACCGCCACATTGCCAACAAGGACGACCTCATCGACGCCATGATCGACGTCGTCTTCAGCGAGATCGGTCTGCCTTCGGGTGGCGCGGACTGGAAGACTGCCATGCGCGAGCGGGCAATGTCGCTTCGCGATGTCCTGGCGCGCCACCGTTGGGCGATCGGCCTGATGGAGTCTCAGAGACGTCCAGGGCCAGCGAACCTGCGACACCACGACGCGGTGATCGGCAAGCTGCGGGCGGCAGGCTTCAACATCGCGATGACGGCCCACGCCTACTCGGTGCTGGACAGCTACATCTACGGCTTCGCAACGACGAAGATGAACCTGCCCTTCGAGACCTCAACCGAGGCGGCCCAGGTGGCCCAAGACATGCTCGAACCGTTCCCCGCCAACGAGTACCCCAACCTCGTCGAGTTCATCACAGAACATGCCATGAAGCCCGGTTACGACTACGCAGACGAGTTCGAGTACGGTCTCGACCTGATCCTGGACGGCATCGCGAGGGCCAGGGAGGCCGCCTGACCAGGACAGCACCCGAAGTCCACTTCGGTCAGGAATTCGTGCCCACACACGCGAACCTCACGCCGCGAGGCGGCGCCCTAGACCCTGGCTTCCTCGTCGTCCTATGGTGTGAAACTCATTGACCTCATCGCCCAGGGGGCTCAGGTGGATTCCACGAGAAGGACAGCACGCATTGCCGGCGTGTTGTTCCTTATCACCTACATCACCGCTATCCCAGCAGCGTTCTTGCTCCACCCCCAGTGCTAAAGGACGCCAACTACATCGTCGGTGCGGCGCCAGGACGCGCGTGGCCTTGGGCGCGTTGCTGGAGGGTTCCTCATCATCACGAGA
>DATFQP010000325.1:0-10482 GCA_035264145.1 Propionibacteriaceae bacterium | reverse complement strand
TGGAGCTGGCGAGGGGACTCGAACCCCTAACCACCTGTTTACAAGGTCCGGGCACAACGTCCAGGGACGTACATCTACGCCTGAGGTCTGGCCTGACGGAGCCGAGAAAGCGCCTGAAGTCCGGCTACGTTGCTGTCACGGTTGCTGCCAACTAGGCCATGATCATTGACGGCCGTTGGCATGGCGGCCAGCTTGCGTAGGTCGTCCGACCTCAAACGGCTCACTCCAGCCCGCGTTCTTGGTGATGTGTGACTGGCTCGACTGCAATGACAGGACCGAGTTGCTCGAATCGCCCAGTCGGAGACGTTGGTACCTAGCAGTCATCGAAGCGACAATCGAAGGTTGATGACCAGCTTGGAAGGGTCGCGGTCGTCGTGCTCGGAGGCGGGAGAGCACACCCGCGAACTTGGACGACTTTGACCAAGACTGAGACCACTGTGGGTCCTCGCGAGGTCGCGTGCACCGTTGCTTGCAGCCTCTCGCCGGTCCTCCGCCGCCTGAATCCGTCCAGACGGTCTTACGGGAGCGGTTTCGGCCCAGACCTCACAGACCTTCAAATGTCACAAGTCGCGGGCCGCCGCTCGATACCCGACCACCCCCGTCAAGCTCCGTGATTGACGCGTGGAGCGTCTGCGGGCGGTGCCTGCCCCCATATGTGCGCCTGAGCCGTGGGGGCCTGCCCCGATGTCGATCTCCGCACCCGGGATGAGGGTGGTGCTATCTCGACGAAGGGAGGCACCATGGGTGCCACGTTATCGGGCGGTGGCCTGCCGCTAGGGCAGGCCTTAACCCAGCCCAACCATTTCTCGACCGACGACCGGTGGGACAGGACCGTACGCCGCCGGCTAGGTCTGTGGCTGCTTCTGTTGGTCGCAGTCCTGATGTCGGCCTCCTGCACCGCCCGACCTCCCGCGGCGCCGACGCCGATGGCCGCATCGCCTTCGCCTTCGGCGTCGGCGGCCGCAACTTATGCGAGCGAATCATTCATTGTGCCGCTTCACCTCAAGGTGCCCTCCTGGCTGCCGGCCAGGCCGAACCTCGACAACAAGAACTTCCTCACCTGGGATCTGCCCGAGGTGGCGGCCGTACGCTTCTTGGTGCCGGTTTCGGTGTACACGCCGGGCAGCAAGAAGGCGTCCAAGCCGGCCAAGGACTACCTGCCCTACCTGCTGAGCCAGGCGAAGAGCGGCGTGCGCTTCACGGACAAGGTGCAGGCGACAATCGGTGGCCGACCGGCAACGATCCTGAGTGGAACGACGGATCGGGGTCTGGATGGATCCCTCGGATGCCCACATATGGATGAGGCCCCCGAAGACTGCTTCGGGCTGCAACCGGACCTGAGCCTTCGTCTCGCTGTGGTGCAGTTCGACGACAAGGTGCTCCTTATCTGGCTCCGTACGAGGTTGGACGCGGAGCAACAGGACACGACAGCGAAGGTGGCGTCGTTCACCGACATGCTCGCCAGCATCAGCTTCCGCGGGAGCGCTGGACAGTCGACCTCCTCCTCGAGTCCGGCCGCGGCAACGCCCATCGACGGCGTCTGGTCGGCAACGTGGACGTACGAGGAGCTGAAGAAGTCGCCTCTCCTGTACGGCCGCTTCGAGCTCAATGACAAGAACTGGGGCACCCACACAGTGACGTTCAAGCGGGGCCAAGGCAGGGAGAGCATGAGCCGGTTCAAGGGATTCGGCGGCTTCACCTACAGCGTAAAAGGCGACATCGTCACCATCGAGGAGGATCACGACGAGTTCGTCATGCACTGGCGGATCAGCGGCAACAAGCTCTACTTCACCCGGGACGACAGCCTTGGCGCAGGGCCAACCGGCTTCGTCATCAAGCCGTTCGTCCGCCAGCGGTAACACCGGACGTGTCGGCAGTGACTCAGTCCGCGAGAAGTCCAAGGGCGCCATGGACGATGTGGCGGCCTTGGCTCTTGTCCCGTGGTACCGCTCAGCGGCAAGGTGGCCAGTGGAGGTCGATTCGTCCATGACATCGCCGCCTAGAGCGCCGCGCTCGACGCATCGACCCGGCGCGACTCGGCCGAAGCTGGCTGCAGCTTGCCCCCTCCGCATCCTCGCGGTAGGCGCCGCGCTGCTGATCGCCCTCCTGCCAGTTACGGCTTGCAGCGGATCGAGCGACAAGGCCGGCGGAAAGGTTCAGCCACCGGTTTCCGTCCTGCGCTTGGTGAACCCCAGGGGGACGTTCGAGGTGCAACCCTTCCTTGACCAGCTGTCGGCGGTTTCCGGCGGCCAGCTGATCGCCGAGGGTGAAGAAAGGTTTGAGCGGGACTCGCTGCACGCCGAAGGGGACGCGGTCCGCTTGCTCCAGTCGGGTCAGGCGGACTTGGGCGTGATACCGGCTCGGGCGTTCGATGACCTCGGCGTGACGGAGTTCGACGCGCTCCTGGCGCCGATGGAGATCAACACGATGGCGCTTCAGGCCAAGGTCCTTGGCAGCGATGTCGCGACCGACATGCTGTCCGGCGTCCAGCGGCTGGGCTTGGTCGGCCTGGGCGTGCTCCCGGGGCCCATGCGATTGCCGGCCGGGATCAGCCGACCGCTGGTCGCGCCCGGTGACTATGCAGGCGCACGCATCGGTGTCGCCACCTCGGCGATGACCGAGCGCAGCCTGCGAGCGCTCGGGGCGAAACCGGTCCGAACGACGTTCGAGGGAGCCGACATCAGCGGCTTCGACGGGATAGAATCCCAGGTCGCCGCCATCATCGGGAACCAGTACGACGGCGTGGTGCGATGGATCACCGCGAATGTCACTCTGTGGCCGCGCCCGCTCGTCCTCGTCGCGAACGCCGCAAAGTTCGCCTCTCTTACGGACACTCAGCGAGGCTGGCTGCGTGACGCCGCGCGCAACGCAATCCCGCCAACAGTGGCGGTGCAGCTGGACACCGCAGACGCAACCCTCATGTGCCGGCGCGGCAGAGTGCGGATCGTTCTCGCCACCCCAGCCGAGACCGCGGAGTTGCGCCGTGGATTCGAGCCCGTCTACCGGATTCTGCGTCGTCAGACGACGACGGCTGACTTCTTGAACCGCATCGAGCGACTCAAGGCCGAGGTCAGCCCGGATCCGAACGAGATCCTCGATTGCGCGCGCCTCGCCCCGCCCTCTGCTGCACGAACGACGCCCGGCGACCGGGAGTCCGCCTCCGCGGTGAACGGGCAGTACATATTGACCCTGACCACCGCCGACGTGCTAGCTCTCGGCGGGGACTCAACCATCAAGGAGAACTACGGCGAATTTCGGCTCGTCCTCGACAACGGCCGATGGGTCAGCACCCAACGCAATCCTCCCGCCTGCACCTGGTCGTACGGCACCTATAGCGTGACCGACGGAAGGATCGAACTCGTGGTGATCGACGCCGGCGGCATGGCTCCGACCCACTCGGCCTCCAAGGCGGGTGAGGTGGCCGCCTACACGGTCAGCCGCTATCGAGGCACGATGCGCTGGTCGACCGTATCTGATGCTTCCTCACCTGAGGGGGTCGCTTACAAGCCCTGGCGCCGGCAACCCGATCGGCCGCCCCGGCAGTTCCTCGACCGGCACTGCACGCCACCTGACGCCGCATTCGCCCACTGATCATGGCCAGCCAGCGACGCCTTCCCAGCACGGACAAGAGCAGGATCCGGTGAGCCGCGTCGCGCGGTCTGCCCTTGCCGCGGCCGGCGTCGCGGCAGGCGCAGAGGTCTCGATCATCGTTGCTCGCGCGCCGGGTTACCAGCCCTTCCTGCCGATCGGCTGGGCGCTCGTCGCCGTCCTGCTCCCGGGATGTGCCCTGATCGTCGTCGGCTATGCCGGCGCAGGCCGGGCCGAGACTCGCAGTGCTGGCCTGTTGCTGTCGGGGGCTGGCGTCGCCTGGTTCGTCGCAGGCTGGAACAGCTCGGAGGCCGACTCGAGATCGGTGTTCGCCGCCGGGCGGCTGGCCAGCCTTATCTGGCCGGTGCTGGCCGTGCACGCGGTACTTCGTTGGCAGGCCCCTCTCCGCCGCGTAGAACGAGCCCTGCTTGCTGCGTGCTATCTGTGGACTGGCGTCCTCGGTGGACTCGTGTCGGTGCTGTTCGTCGATCCCACACTCACGGGCTGCAGTGCCTGTGCCGCTGACCCCCTACTGATTATGCAGCTGCCGACGCTGGCTGCTGGCTCAGCCTGGCTGGCTGCGGTGGGGGGCGTGGTCTGGAGCGGTCTGCTCGTGGTCGTCCAGATTGACCGGTTGCTCCGCTGCCCACCGTTGCGGCGGCGGCTGGATCTGCCGGTGGCGCTGGCCGGGGTCGGTGTCTGCACGATCACGTGGGCTTGGTACGTCCGCGAACTGTGGGGGGGCGGCGACAACCAGACCGCTCTCGACAGTTGGCTGTGGCTCTGTCAAGCGGTGTTGCTCGTGGGAGTGGCTTGCGGCGCAGCCTGGCCGGCGATCGCCTTGCGGATCACGCGCCTCCGGCTCGTGCGGCTGGTCGTCGAGGCGGCATCAGCACCGGTGCTTGGGGGCCTAAGCGCAACGCTCGCTACCGTCCTGAATGACCCGTCCGCGCGGCTGCTCTATCCGGTGGCTGATGGTTGGCTCGTCGATGCGAACGGCGCGCCGGCTTCACCGCCAGCGTCCACGAGCACTCTGACGCGACTGCATCGCGGGGAGTCCACCATCGCCTACCTGGCCAATGACACGGGCTCGCTCGAGGCAGGTCCCCTCCTCGATGAGATCACGCGGACGATTCGTCTCACCCTCGACAACGAGCGCCTGCACGCTCAGCACAGCTGGCAGCTTCGCCAGCTGCAAGAATCGCGGCGCAGGATTGTCGCGGCGGCTGACCGGGAGCGCCGAACCCTCGAACGCGACCTGCACGACGGTGCTCAACAAGGCATGGTCGCCTTGTCGTTGGCCCTCAGCCTGGCAGAACTCCAGTCAAGCGAACCGAACCGGATTGCCCTGCTTCAGGCAGCGCGCCGCGAAGTGACCGAGGCAGTGGTCGAGCTGCGTGCCATCGCCCGTGGCGTTTATCCGCGCGAACTCGGCGACGAGGGACTGGACGCCGCGCTCGAGGTGCTCGCGGAGTCCTCGGTCAGCCCCGTGACGATCGATCTGCTGCTCGGCCGCACGTCAAGCGCGCTGGAGTCCGCCACCTATTTCGCCGTCCGCCAATGTATCGAACGACAGATTGTCGGGGCGGCCGCGCCCGCGCGTGTGCGGATTCGCCGCTCGGCGGTCGGTCTAACGGTCGATATCTGTACCGATCAGCGACCCGAAGGTCTTCTTGCCGTCGAAGACCGGGTCGGCGCCGTCGGCGGCAGCCTCACCGTCCAGCCCGGCGACAGCCCTCGCGTACGGGTGCACCTGGAGTTGCCGTGCGCGTCGTGATCGCCGACGACGAGCTCCTGCTCCGTGAGGGTCTCGCCCGGCTGCTCGAAGCAGTGGGTCTGGATGTGGTCGGGTTGGCCTGGGACCGCCCGTCGCTGCAGAAAGCCGTTGCTCTCGATCGACCCGACGTTGCCATCGTCGACATCAAGATGCCGCCGACACACACCGACGAAGGCCTGCAGGCCGCCGTGCAGATTCGGCAGGACCATCCGACGGTTGGCGTGCTGGTGCTATCCCACTACCTCGACACGCGCTACGCGATCCGGCTGCTCGAGCAACAGGTCGGCGGAGTTGGGTACCTGCTGAAAGAGCGCGTGTCGAACGTTCACGTCCTGGTGGACGCCTTGCACCGCCTGGCGGACAACGAATGCGTGGTGGACCCCACGATCGTCGCCCAGCTGTTCGGCCGCCGCCGTACGCGCGCTCTGGTCGACGAGCTCACCGAGCGCGAGCGGGAGGTTCTCGGCTTGATGGCCGAGGGATTCTCCAACTCCCGTATCGCTGCTGCGCTGAAGCTCAGCCCCAAGACAGTCGAACGCCACGTCGGTCACATCTTCGCCACGCTTGGCTTGTCCGATTCCGATAGCCAACACCGCCGTGTGCTCGCAGTGCTGGCCTGGCTGCGTGCCACGTGACTTCGCGTCAGAAACGCTGAGGACGGGTCTGGTGGCTGTACTCGATCCCCTGGTCGGTCTTGGACTGCTGACGGCGGCATTGGCCATGCGAAGGTCAACTCTCCTCGCCTCGCTGGCCGCCGCAGCCGGCGCACTCTGGTTCCTCGGTGACATCGCCGAACCGCTCGTCTTCGCGCACCGCGGCCCGCTGACCCACCTGCTGCTGATCTACCCGAGAATCCGGGTGGGCTGGCGCCGGGGTGTTGTGATCGGCGCGACATACGTCGCCTCCTTGATCTACCCGATCGGTCGCCTGGGCGTCGTCACCATCGCGATCTGGTTGATGGTTCTGGTCTGTGTATTGCGCAAACCGGCGGGTGCCGCGATACGCCGACGCTCGCAACAGCTGGCAGGTGGGAGCGCGGCCGCGCTCTGGAGTTTGCTCGCGATCGGCGCTGTACTGCGGATTGCCGGAGTACCGGTCGACCGGCTGCTGATCGTCAGCTACGAGGTCACGATCTTGGCGATCATGACAGTCCTGATCGCGGACGATTGGTACACCCGGTGGCGCCCGGCGTCGTTGACCGCGCTTGCCCTGGACCTGGGAGAGGTCGGGCCGCACTCACTGCAGCAGGCCATCGCTCAGGCACTCCGGGATCCGACCGTACGGCTGGGGCTCCATAGCGCAACCGGCCTTGTCGACGAGACCGGACGCGCCGTGGAGCTGGAGCCAGCGCCAGGCCGGGTCGTCACCGAGCTCGACGATGGCCAACGCCCACTCGGCGCCATCCAGCACGATCCAGCCGTGCTGAGCGACCCCGCGTTGCTTCGCTCGGTGAAGTCGCTCATCGAGATCGCCCTCGCCAACATCCGGCTCCAGCAAGACATCAACCATCGGATCGCCGACGTGGAATCCTCAAGACTCCGGCTGATGACCGTCGCCGACGCCGAACGGAGCGCGCTCGCGGCCACGCTTCAGGAAAGTGTCCAAGCTCGCCTCGAGCGAGCTGCGGCACTCGTCGGCCAGCTCATCGAGCCCGGCGATCTGCCGGAGCGTGTCCTGGCCACCTGCCAGGTTGTGGAGGCCTTCAGCCGCGGCATGCACCCACGCCTGCTTGATGATCAAGGCCTGGCCGCTGCCATCACTGATCTTGCGGAATCCGTCCCGTGCCCGATCGTGATCGACGTATCGACCGGCCGGTTGCCAGCCAAGGTGGAGCAGGCCACCTACTTCGTCTGCGCAGAGGCGCTCACCAATGTGGTCAAGCATGCGAGCGCGTCCAAGGCGTCAGTCACTGTGTCAGTAATTGACGGTTGGGTCGTCGCTGAGATCGCTGACGACGGGATCGGTGGAGCCGCCCCGCAAGGCGGCGGCGGGCTTGCTGGCCTCCAAGACAGGCTGGACATCTTCGGTGGCACCCTCCACATCCAGAGTTCCCTGGGTGCGGGGACAATCGTCCAAGCCAGGATCCCGCTCACCATTTCTTGAGCAAAACGTGTCATCGTCCTGAACGAGTTCTGCGACGACTTCGTCGGCGGCCTAGCCCAACACTTCGCCGCCATTCGACTCGGTAACCCCACCGATCCTGACACGGAGCTGGGGCAACTCTCCTCCGAGCGAGCCGCCGCGCAACTAGATGCGCGTACAGCGAAGAACTCTTCGGACCGGTCACCGTTGTCTGCAGAGCCGCCCACGAGAGGAAACGCGGTGCCATTCCTGACCCGTTCCGGCTCTTCCGGACGGTTTCGATGTGGTGATCATGCCGCAGCTTCGGCGGTCGTGTCACGGTTTTCGTAGTCGGTTGGGGACAGGTACCTCCCTCATACGGGAGTGTCAAAAATCAACCGGAACCCGTGTCAACCAGCAACCGGAACCGCCTAAAGCATCAACCGGAACCGAAACGTCAAGCATCAAGCGGAGTCATACAAAAAAGAGAGCTGGCGGGGGGACTCGAACCCCCAACCACCTGTTTACAAGGTCCGGCACAACGTCCAGGGACGTGCATCCACGCCTGAGGTCTGGCGTAACGGGGCCGAGAAAGCGCCTGAAGTCCAGCTAGGTTGCTGTCAACAAGGCCATGATCGGGGTGCTCAGCTGGGCGACCCCGTGCGACCTCCAACGTGCGGCTGACCCGACTGCAAGGGCCGGACCGGGTTTGCGCGATCGCCCAGTCGGATCCGTAGGCACTAAGAGTCATCTGAATCGACAATCAAGGTGATGACTAGCTTGAAGACGAGTTGAGGTGAGCTCTGGCTAGGCGTCTTACCAGGGCGGGACCGTGATCCATGAGTGACCGTGAGAGACCGCCCATCGCGTCCGTTATGGGCACGATGTGGGGCAAGCGGGTCTTACTTGTTGGATTCTGCTCGTCTGGCGACCCCTAATTCTGTCCATGCCAGGCGTTCGTTGGAGTGATCATCGCGGCGTATTAGCTGGGCTGAAGTCGACCGGCCCGTCGATTCCGTGGAGTTGGGGCAGGGAGACTATGCCGCTGCCGTCGGGTTTGAGCAGATACCACGCTGGTGAGTCGGTGGTGTTGTCGGCGATGAGGATCCGTCCGTCGGGGAGCCAGCCTTCGGCTGACTGAGAGCCGGCGCCGGTGATCAGTGGCCGCTGGTTGGTGCCGTCGCGGTTCATCAGCCAGACCTCACCGTGGCCGTTTCGCTTGGTGTAGAAGACGATTGTTTGCCGTCCGGTGACCAACCTCCGAAGGAGTCGTCACCAGGGGCGTCAGTGAGCTGGACCAGGTTGTTGAAGTGGGCGTCGGCGCGCCAGATGTCCCAGTTCCACTTCTGTGGTCCGCCAATCTTGTTTCGGTCGAGCAGGCTCTCGGTTGCGGTGGGATTCCAGCCGACGTGCTCGGCATAGATTTGTAGGTTCTGCAGGTGGGTGCCGTCGGGCCGGACTGCGAACAGGCCTTCCGTCTGGTCGGGCCGTGGACTGCTGAACACGATCCGGCCGTCAGGCGCCCACTCAGGAAACAGTCCGCCCCCTGGGGGGTTGACCGGGTGCTCACCGGTGCCGTCGGCGTTGATCACGAAGATGCCGTTGTAGCCGGTGCTCGTCGGGTCTGGGGCGTGAAAGCGTTCGGTACGGAAGACCAACCGTTTGCCGTCCGGCGACCAGTGGGGGTCGAAGTCGGTACCGCCGCGGCCGTGGGTGACCTGCGTCCGCTGACCGGTAGCGGCGTCGACCACCCAGATGTGGCCATCGTCGGTCCCGTAGGCGAACCGGCCGGCGAGGTCGCTCACCGTCGGCGCGGCGCTGAGCTGGGAAACGCTGGCAGGGGCGGCAGGTGTCTCGGAAGGCAATAGTGGCGGCGTAGGACTTACACCACCGCTACCGCAGCCGCAGAGCGGAATGCCGGCAACAAGCAGGCCCAAGATCGTCAGACCCAGGCCACGGATTTCGGCCGGCTTGAGGATCACACGCTCTATACACCGCCCTGATCCCCGAGCGTTCAGTACAAACGCCCGCCCAGCCTGCGCTCTCGGACGTGCTCTGGCCGTCGATACGCGCCCTCCAGCGGCTCCAGATACGGCGCGCCTGACCCAAATAGCGAGGTCGGAATTTGGCCGTGTGTGAAGACCTCAAGGATTAGGCACGCTTTGCAACCATGTCACCGGGGCTTTGCGCGAGACACAGAGGCCCGCCACTGGCGGGCACCGTCCTACCCCCACTTGGCGCGTCCAGCACGTAGATCCCGGCCAGACCTTTTCTGGGTGCGCGGCATAGTCCAATGGCAGCGCTAGCACACCGAGAGCCACGCGCACCGACCGTCCACACATTGACCTGCTTCACTCCTGCTCTTGCTGCTGCAGCCGATCATGACGGACGGCTGCCGTCAGCTCAGGTACTTGGCGCTAAGTGAGTCGCGTCAACCTGAACATCGGAAAGGTGCGCGACGTCTTGGTCTCATACTCGGCGAACCCGGGACGCATCGCGACGAGTCGGCGCCATAGCTCATCGCGCTCGTCGCCCTTCACCTCCCTCGCTTCGACGGGAAAGGTCGCGGTTCCGACTTCGACCGTGATCCGCGGGTGGGCCTTCAGGTTGTGGTACCAGTCGGGGTTGGTCGGCGACACGCCCTTGGTGGCAGCGATGATCATGTCCTCGCCATCGGGAAGGTAGAGCAGCGGATTGACCCGTTCGCTGCCGGAGCGTGCGCCGATGTGGTGGATGATGATCATCGGCGCGCCCTCGAAGTAGCATCGCCGGATCAGGCCCGGATGCGGCGGGATTTGCGCCGACTTCAGGTGCTCGACGAGGACATCGCCGAGCTGCGGCTGATGACCGCTTATCGTGCTGATCTGGCTGCCGACCGGACCCGGTGCATCAACCGGCTTCGCAATCTCCTGCTTGGCGTCTTTCCCGCGCTGGAACGGGTTCTTGACTTCACTTGTCACGGCCCGCTGGTGTTGATCAGTGGCTTTCAAACCCCGACGGCAATCCGTCGGCTGGGTGCCACGCGGCTCCTGCGATGGCTGGAACGGCGCGGAGTC
>DATFQP010000324.1:0-12874 GCA_035264145.1 Propionibacteriaceae bacterium | reverse complement strand
CGCTTCACGTGGCCGAACTGGGTTTCGGAACTCGACTCCTCAGCCCGTACGTCGAAATCGAACGAAGCCTTGAGAAATGTCTCCCGCTCCTGCCAATCGGCGTCCAGCTGGATGTCCAGGACTTTCGATTCCGGTGCCAGGGTGACAAGCTGTTCGAAACTCGACCGACCGTGACGGCGCATCGTACGGACTCCCACCACTCCCCCGTCGAGCTCGACGAGCTCCGTCGAGTCGGCCCGGGAGAGGTCCGTGCGCGTCGCACGGTAGAAGGAGTCGACGTCCCAAGCGTCCCAATCGTTCGGTACGTCCGGATGGATCTGGAGCAGATTCCCGCATCCGCCGGGGGCGATTCCGTCCCGTCCCGTCGCGCTGTCGATCAGTGAAGTGATCAATCCGGCCGTGTCGATCCGGACTCGCATGAGGCCGTTGCTCAGCAAGAATCCGTCGGCGACCTGCTCCGCCGAGGCCGCCGCCCCCGCAGCTCGAGGAGGGGCGGCGCCAAGAGCCGGCACACCGGCTCGCGCGTACGGTGTGGCGTTGAAGATCATCACGGAGCCCTCATCGGCAGGGTCGGGGTCGGCGCCCTCCATCACCTGGAGCGAGCCGGTGACCAGCTGGTTCAGCTCAGCCGCTACCGCCTCGTACGTCACGCGGGCCTCGCGATTGACCCAGGCGATGGACGAGCCGGGCAAGATGTCGTGGAACTGGTGCAGCAACACGGTCTTCCACACCCGGTCCAGTGCGGCATACGGGTAGGCAGCGCCCGTCCGCACCGTGGCGGTTGTCGCCCACAGCTCTGCTTCCCGGAGGAGGTGCTCGCTACGCCGGTTGCCCTGTTTGATCCGGGCTTGCGACGTGTAGGTGCCGCGGTGCAGTTCCAGATACAGCTCACCCCACCACACCGGTGGATTGGCGTAGTCGGCTTCGGCTCGAGCGAAGAATCCGGCCGGTGCCTCGATCCGTACCTTGGCCGAGCCCTCGAGATCTGCGGTGCGCCGAGCGCGCTCCAGCATCTCCCGGGTCGGACCGCCACCGCCGTCGCCCCAACCGAACGGCACCAGAGAATGGTTGGCCCTGGCCTGGTCGGCGAACTGCCGGCTTGCCAGGGCCAGCTCGGCACCAGACAAGTCGGAGTTGTACGTTGCAACCGGCGGAAAATGGGTGAAGACGCGAGTGCCGTCGAGCCCTTCCCACAAAAACGTGTGGTGCGGAAACCGGTTGATCTTGTTCCAGGAAATCTTCTGCGTCAGGAAATATCGCGAGCCCGACAACGCGATGATCTGGGGAAGCGCCGCGGAGAAGCCGAACGAGTCCGGCAGCCATACCTCGGGGTTGTCAATGCCGAACTTCTCCATGAAGTAACGCTTGCCATGGAGGAACTGCCGGACCATCGCCTCCCCGCCGGGCATATTGCTGTCCGCCTCCACCCACATGCCGCCCACCGGCACGAACTGCCCCGCCTCGATCCGTTCCCGCACCCGGGCAAAGACGGCCGGGTGCTGCTCCTCGATCCAGGCGAACTGCTGGGCCTGGGACATGGCGAAGACCAACTCGGGATAGCCGTCCATCAGCTGGACAGCGTTGGAACAGGTCCGGGCAACCTTTCGGACGGTCTCGCGCAATGGCCACAGCCAGGCTGAATCAATGTGCGCGTGCCCGACCCCGCTGATCTGGTGGGCGCTGGCGTTCGCCGGTTTGGCCAGCAGCGCGGCCAGCACTTCGCGGGAGGCCGCCGCTGTGCCGCTGATGTTCCCGAGGCTGAGGATGTCCAGAGCGTCCGAGATGCCGGCCCAAAGCTGAGCACTTCGCGGGTCACCCACCGTCAGCTGCGCCGCAAGTTGACCGAGCACCTCGAAGTCTCCGATCAGTTGGCGGACGCCGGGGTCGATGAGGGCCAGCTGGGCCTGCGCGAGGACATAGATCCGCTCCGACGAGGCCGTCGAGAGGTCCCCGGCGACCGTGGGAACCAGGAATTCCAAGGTCGGGTTCGCGGCCGCCTCGACGAAAACCTGGACATCCGTCGCATCCGCCTCAACGGGAAACCAGCGGTTGGATGGGTGCAGGCCTTTGATCGGAGCGCCGTCTGCCCGGTACACCAGACCCTCGACAGTGAAGCCCGGTGAAAGGCCTGTGAAGCCGAGGTCGACCACGCCTTCCACGAGCTTGCCGGCCCACTCGGCGGGGACGGTGCCGGTCAATTCGAACCAGGTCGTCCCCCAGGCCGGCCCCCAGCGGTCGCCGACGCCTGCGTTCGTGTAGGGCGCAAGCAAGGCTTCCGTGGCCGTAACCGGTTCGCCGGGAACGTCCCACCGGCGAATCGCGAGCGGTACCGCCGCCGAATAGACGGCTGGCATCAGGCGTTCGTTCAACATGCGTAAGAGTCGCCGGTGGATCTCTGTACGGGCGCTCTCGATGCGGTCACCTAGGACTAGATCCCACTGCACTGGCCGAACCTACGTCATCTTCGCCGGCACAGGTCACCGGGCAAAGATGCAATCATCCCCAACGACAGGCGCAGCTCCCGGCACAAATGTGCCGCGAGCGAATACTGGTCTTACGAATGCTTCGCAATGTCTAGGAAAGCATTTTTGTTTGCCCTAGGGTCAATTTATGGCTCATCGTCGATCATTTGGATTGTTGACCACCGCGTTGGCGGTCACCTTGGCCCTGGCCTCCTGCGGAGGTAACGACAATACTCAGAGCGGTGGCGGCGCCGCCTCTGACCAACCCTCCAAGGGTCCCGTCACTCTCACCTTGATCGAATACCAGAAGGTCAGAGCCGATGCCGTGCAGAAGCTGCTGCCGGAGTTCGAGGCGGAGATGACCAAGCAGGGTCGCGACATCAAAGTCAAACTGATCCGTGACATCCTGCCCGATGATCAATTCAAGACCAAGATCACCCAGCAGTACAACGCGGGAGAGGCTCCCGACGTCACCGACTACGGGGCCAGCTTCGTGCCCGGGTTCGCGGGCGCCGGCTATCTCCTCGACCTCACGCCTTACCTGGAGAAGTGGCCGGAGTGGCAGTCGTTCTACCCCGACGTCCGCAACCAGATCGTGCAGCCGGACGGGAAGACGTACGCGATACCGCATGAGGCGAACACCCAAAGCCTCTTTTACCGCAAGGACGTCCTCACCAAGCTGGGCGTGGACACCGCGCAGCCGACCACCTGGCAGGACCTGATGGCCAGGCTGAAGCAGATTCACGACAAGACCGGCAAGCCGGCGATTGTCATCCCCGCCGGTACTTCGTGGGGTGGCGGCACGTTCGGTGAAGGTTTCTTGAACGTCATGTTGGGCAGCGGCAGCAAGATGTACAACGACGAGACCAAGAAGTGGGTCGTGAAGAGCCCCGGCCTCACCCAGACGTTCACCCTGTACGACGAGCTCACCAAGGCCAAGCTCCTCCCGAAGGAGGCCTTGTTGAACCCGGAACCTTGGCAGCCCACGAAGTACAAGGACTTCCCGGCCGGCAACCTGCCAGTCGCTGCTCAGGGAACCTGGGGCTGGCGCTATGACTGGGGACCCGATGGTGCTGCGCCGATCAAGGACTTGACGGACAAAGTGGCGACATGGCTGTACCCGTCCGGTGCGGGCGGCCAGCCGTACGCGGTCGGCGGCGTCGCGTTCTCGTACGAAGTGTCGGCCACGACCAAGAATCCTGATGAGGCCGTCGAGCTGGCGAAGTGGCTGAGCACCGGAAAGGCGATGGCTGAGCAGCTCGTTGCGGTCGGCGCAGCCGCACCCCGCTCGGGGATCGACTCGCTGGAGCCGTACAGCGGTCAGCCGACGCTGCTCGAGGCCGGTAAGCAGCTGACGACCAGCGTCAGCTTCCCCACGCGACCGGGACAGGACGAAATATCCCAGGCCGTGGCCGAGGCGACCGAGGCCATCCTGACGGGAAAGATGGACGGTCCGGCCGCGGCGGAAGACTTCGCCAAGAAGGCCACGGAGCTTCTCGGCGAAGATCAGGTCGAAACGTCCTGACTTGTCCGCCCCGAGATCGGAATCCCAGACCCGGCCGTCGCGGGGAAACGGCGGAGGTGGGCTAGCCGCACGCAACGGATCGGCAACGGGCCGCCGGCGCCGCGGTTCAGCGTTTATCGTGTCGGCCCTCCTCGCACCGTCGATGGTGCTCATCGGGCTCTTCGTGTTAGCGCCAGTCGTTTACGCAGTCTGGCTCAGCATGACCAACAAGAGGCTGACTGGGTTCGGTGCGAGGACGCCGAAGTTCATCGGAGCCGAGAACTACACTCGGCTGCTCAGTTCTGCCGACTTCATCAACTCCATGGGCCGGACTGCCCAGTTCATCTTCTTCTCGGCCATCGTCGGCCAGTTCCTGCTCGGCATGCTGGCCGCGGTCCTGCTGACGAAGTCCAGCGTCCGCGGGAAGGGTTTGATCGGAGGGGCGATCCTGCTGCCGATGGTGGTCCCGGAGGTTGTGGCCTCGCTCGCTTGGGCCAGCATGTTGGCGCCGGGGCCAGAGGGAACAGTCAACCGTGGGCTGGCGACCGTCGGCTTCACCCCGGTGTCGTGGCTACAGGAGTATCCGATGGCGTCGATCATCGTGGTCAACACCTGGCGCGGCATCGCTTTCGCCATGATCATGTTCCAGGCCGCCATCGAGGGGGTCTCCGACGACCTGATCGAGGCGGCCCGGATCGACGGCGCCGGGGCGTGGAAGGTCTTCCGCTTCATCACACTGCCTCTGATCCGAGGTCCGGTCTTCTTGTTCCTGCTGTTGACGACAATCACCACCGCGAGCGTGTTCGGGCTGGTGTACTTCCTGACCCGAGGCGGCCCTGGGCAGGCCACTGAGCTGGTCTCGGTGTTCATCTATGAGCGGTCGTTCGCCTTCTTCCAGCTGGGTTTGGGCAGCGCAGCTTCGGTGATCCTGCTCGTGGTGGTCCTCATCCTCGGCCTGACCTACGTCCGGCTGGCGAAAGTCGAGGTCTGACGTGGCTATCGCGACGCCCGTACGGCCGCTGACCAGCGAAACTCAACTCACCCGCCGACCGCAGCGCGGCGCTTGGACCGTGCTGAGGCAGGTCGGCGTCTACCTGATCATCACGGTGCTCGCGCTGTGCTGCGTGATCCCGTTCGCCTGGGTTCTGCTGACCTCAGTCGACGCCAATGCCGGGCTCTACCTTCAGCTCCCGACCCTGACGCTGGACAACTTCGTCGATTTCTTCACCGAGGAAGGGACACCTCGGCTGCTGGCGAACAGCATCTGGATCGCGACTGCCTCGACCGCGCTGACCCTCGCTTTCGGGATCTTTGGTGCCTACGCCCTCTCCCGTTACCGGTTCTTTGCCCGTCGCACCCTGATGTTTGGGATCCTGCTGATCCGGGTGGTTCCACCTACCGCAACGATCGTGCCGCTCTACATGATCATGATCAATTTGGGCCTCAACAACACGTACACCGGGCTCATCCTGGTTGAGGCGGCCTACCAGCTCCCGCTCGCACTGTGGCTGCTGAAGGGTTTCATCGACTCCATCCCAATGGAATTGGAAGAGGCAGCCTGGATCGACGGCTGCTCGCGGCTCAAGGGCGCCTGGCGGGTGGTGTTTCCGCTGACTCGACCCGGCATAGGCGCCTGTGCCCTCTTTAGCTTCATCAACGTTTGGGGGGACTTCCTCACCCCGCTGGTGCTGCTCCAGTCGCCGGAAAAGTACCCCATCTCGATCGGTATGTTCCGCGCGTTCTCGGGCCGGAACCAGGTGGATTGGGGCCTGCTCACCGCGACAGCCGTTCTTTACATGGTGCCGACGGTGCTCCTCTACCTCTTCGTACGCCGCTACTTGTTGCGAGCCACCGTGTCAGGGGCGCTGAAGGGCTAAACACCGTGTGGCAGGGACTGTTCAGCAAGGCACCGGCTGGTTCAGGGCATAGCCAGTGACCGCGACAGAGGAGATGATCATGGTCAACCGACCATCAGCAGCGATCCGAGTCGGTCTCTGGGCGTTACCTCTGTACGGTGCGCTGACAGCCTGGGCCACCCTCGACGCGCAGCCCGACCAGGTGACGGACCCGGAGGGATGGGCACGCTTCGTCAGCACGAATTACTACCTGCTGAGTCATCTGGTCGGCAGCACGGGCGGGACGATTCTGGCAATCCTGGGCACCATGGCCCTGGGCGGCTACCTGGCCAGTGGTCGGTCCGCCAAACTTGGCGTGCCGGCGATGGCGGTCGCGGTGGCTGGTCACGCTCTGCTGCTGGTGCCGGCGGCGATCTCCACCTTCGCGCTGCCAGCGATCGGCCGGGCGTACCTGGGGGGGTCCACCGACGTCATGCAGATCGGCTTCTCGCCGGCAATGGAGGCCATGTTCCTGCTTGGACTGCTGCTCGCGCTGGTCGGGAACGTCCTTCTCGGAGTGGCCATGTGGCGCTCCGGCCTGTTGCCGAGGTGGGTGGGCGCCGTCTGGGCAATCGCAGCGCTTGTGTTTTACGTCCTTGGCGTCGTGCTCGGCCTGGCTACCACCGGTGCGAGCCTACCAACTCAGATTGTGGGCGCCCTGTTGATCGTGATCAGCGGCGCTTGGACCGCCTGGGTTGCCCAACGCTCGACCCCAGAGCGGGACCTATCCATCGGCGAATCGGCCGAGAGCAATCGAGCGGTGCACAACGCCAACACCGACGCTCCCTGATAGCCGAGAAGAGGTCAGCGGGCGGACGCGCCTGCCACCTCACTGGGGAGATTTTCGGGAAAGTGGCACGCGACACGATGTCCGGAAACCAGCTCTGCCAACGGCGGCTCCTCGATCCGGCAGATCTCCTGTGCCTTCCAGCATCGGGTGTGGAACCGGCAAGCAGGCGGCGGATTGATCGGGCTAGGGACGTCACCACTCAGCCGGATCCGTTCGCGCTCGTCCCGGCGCCGGGTATCCGCCACGGGCACCGCGGACATCAAGGCAACTGTGTAGGGATGCATGGGGGCGCTGTATAGAGCGTCCGCATCGGCCAGCTCGACGATCTTGCCCAGGTACATCACGGCCACCCGATCCGAGACGTAGCGCACCACCGAGAGGTCGTGGGCGATGATCACGTACGTCAGGTCGAACTCCTCCTGCAGGTCCTCCAGCAGGTTGATGACCTGCGCTTGGATCGAGACATCGAGGGCCGAGACCGGCTCGTCGGCCACGATCAGCCGGGGCCGCAGCGCGAGGGTGCGGGCAATCCCGATTCGCTGTCGCTGACCCCCGGAGAACTCGTGCGGGTAGCGGTTGTAATGCTCGGGGTTGAGACCGACGGCTTCCAGCAGTTCCTGCACCGACTTCTTGACCCCGCCGGGCGGGGAGACGTGTTGTAGCCGGTACGGGGCACCGACGATTTTGCCGACCGTGTGCCGCGGATTGAGCGAGGAGTACGGATCCTGGAAGATCATCTGCATCTCACGCCGCAGCGGGCGCAGCGCCGTGTCCTTCAGGTGGGTGATGTCGCGACCCTCGAGCGTGATCGTCCCCTCCGTCGGCTCCAGCAGTCGAGTCAGCAGACGCGCCGTCGTACTCTTGCCGCACCCCGACTCACCGACGATCGAGAATGTCTCTTTCTGCCGAACGGAGAAATTCACGCCATCGACCGCTTGAACAGCACCCACCTGCCGCCGGAAAAGCCCGGCACGGATCGGGAAGTGCTTGACCAACCCTTCAACGCTGACCAGGGTCGTGTCCTGCTCAGCGCCTCCCGACGCGGGCTCACGCAGCGGCGCGGTCACAGTCGCGGCGCAATCTCATCGGCCCAGATCTGCGCACGATCTGTTGGGGACAGATGGCAGGCCACGAAATGGCCGGGTTCGATGGGCGTCAACTCTGGACGTGACTCCTCGCTCCGACCCTCGTTCCGAGCGGCGTAAGCACAGCGGGGATGGAAGGGGCAACCGGGCGGCACATGGATCAGGCTAGGCGGCGAACCCGGGATCGCGAGCAGCCGCTCGTCTTGCGGCCGGTCGAAACGTGGTACGGAGCCGAGCAGGCCCCAGGTGTACGGGTGTGCGGGCCGATTGAAGAGCTGGTCGGCACTGCCGTACTCCGCCGCCCGACCGGCGTACATCACGAGCACGTCGTCCGCGAGCTCTGCCACCACCCCGAGGTCGTGCGTAATAAGAATGACTGAGGAGTTGAATTCCCGCTGCAGATCCCGGATCAGGTCGAGGATCTGCGCTTGGACGGTGACGTCGAGGGCCGTGGTCGGCTCGTCAGCGATCAGTAGCTCGGGATCACACGACAGGGCCATCGCGATCATCGCCCGTTGCCGCATACCGCCGGAGAATTGGTGGGGATAGGAATCGATTCGATGGCTGGGCTCCGGGATTCCCACCCGTCCCAGCATGTCGACGGCGTGCTTCCGCGCCACCTTGGCGTTCACCTCGTTGTGGATCTGGTACGCCTCGATGATCTGGCGACCCACCGTGTAGTACGGATTCATCGCGGAGAGTGGGTCCTGGAAGATCATGGCCATCCGCTTTCCGCGCAGGCTGCGGACGTACTCCGGACTCTTGCTCAGCAGGTCCTCTCCATCGAGGAGGATCTCGCCGCCCAATCTGGCGCCCGGACGAGATCGCTCCGATGCCCGCCGGTAGTGCAGGCCCATGATCGCGAGACTCGTCACGCTCTTTCCGGACCCGGACTCGCCCACGATGCCGAGGGTGCGGCCGCGCTCAACGCTGAAGCTCAGCCCGTCGGCTGACTTCACCAATCCGTCGTCGGTCGGGAAGTGGACGTGTAGATCCAAGACCTCGAGGAAAGGTTGGCGTTCCTGCCCAGGTTGGCGGCGGGTGACGTCGCGCAGAGCTGTCGACGTCATCCCAGACGCACCCGAGGGTCGATGGCTCCATACAACAGATCGACGATCAGGTTCGCCATGATCACGAAGAAGCCGGCGACCAGGGTGACCCCGAGAATCTTGGGCAAGTCACCCGTGATGATGGCGTCGTAGCCGTACTTGCCGAGACCGTTGAGGGAGAACGTCTTCTCGGTGAGCACCGCGCCGCCCAGCAGCAGTCCGACGTCGAGGCCGAAGATGGTGAGGACCGGTGTCAGTGCCCCCCGCAGGCCGTGCTTGAACACGACGGTCCGCTCCGGGAGCCCCTTCGCCCGAGCCGTGCGGATGTAGTCCTCCGTCATGGTCTCCAGCATCCCCGCCCGGGTCAGCCTGGCGTACTGGGCGGAGAACAAGAATGCCAGCGTGATCCAGGGCAGCAGCAGCGAGTACGCCCACATCGCGGGGTTCTCGCTGAACGGTACGAATTGACCCCCCGGCGCGGTGATACCAAGCCGGTAGCTGAAGAACGATAGCGACACGAGACCGGTGAAGAAGATCGGCAGCGATACCCCGGCCAGCGAGACGCCCATGGTTCCGCGATCGAACACCGTGCCGCGCCGCAATGCCGAGATGACACCCACGGTCACACCAGCGACCAGCCAGATCAGCGACGCACCGATCACCAGCGAGACGGTGACCGGGGCGCGGTCCAGTAACTCAGGCCACACCGGCTGGCGAGTGATGAAGGAGTACCCGAGGCAGGGTGCAGGACACTGTTCCACCCCCGAGCCGTAGTCGAACTCCTTGCCGACGAAGATGCCTTTGACCCAATTCCAATACTGAACGACAACCGGGTCGTAGAATCCCAGCCGTTCTGCCGTCACGTGCACGGTTTCCGCCGTGGCGGACCGACCTACGTACCGAGCCGCCAGTGTCTCCGGCGACGCTCCCGCCCAGCGTGGCACCAGGTAGAAAATCGAAAAGGTGACCACGCTGAGCAGGAACAGCAGAATCACAGCCCAGAGGAGCCGCCGCACGATGTAGGCGAACACATTCCTCCTTGGCAATCGTCAGGCTCCGACCCGGCCACCCTCCGTCGCTGATCGCTGGAGGCCAGCAGGCGACCGGGCCGGAGCTGGTGATCTTGCTCCAGCAGTCCTACTTCTGGGCGCCCAACCCGACGTAGTCGTACATGCCCCAAGCGTCGCTGACGAAGATGTTGGTCGCATTCTTCGACCGCACCAGCAAGGCCTTGGAGTAAACGCCGGGGTAGATGACGGCTTCCTCCATCACCCGCTTGTCGATCTGGCCCCAGATCTGATTGCGCTTGTCAGTGTCGAGCTCCTGCAGAGCGCTGTCGAGCATCTTGTCGACCTCAGGGATGCGGACACTGGTGTTGGATGAGCCACCGGCTTCACGGATGACTCGGGAGTCGGTGATCTGGGAGAGGAAGCCGAAGCCATCAGGCCAGTCGGCCCCCCACCCATTGACCACCAGGCCCAGCTTGTTCTTCACCACGTACGGCGGGTTGCCAGCGTAGCTGGAGAAGTAGTCCGCCAGCGGGTACGGCTTGAGCGTCAGCTTGATCCCCACTCGGGACAACGCCTGCTGGAACGCCTCCGCTGTGGCCTTTTCCTTGGGCCGCTCGGCGCGATAGGAGATGTTGGTTGCGAAGCCATTTGGCTGGCCGCACGCTTCCAGCGACTTCTTGGCCGCTTCGACGTCGCCCTTGTTGTCTTGACCGTTCGGATACAAGTCGAAGGCCTGGTAGCCCGGAATCAGAGGCGGCAACACGGTTGTCGCCAGGTCGCCACCGGCGAACTGGCCGCCGTATGCGGTCTGGTATCCAGTCTGGTCCATGCCGTACATGATCGCCTTGCGGCACTCGATGTTGTCGAGCGGAGCCACGGTGGGGTTGATGGAGGTGTACCAAAGCCGCGCCCCGATCGGGTTGTCCGCATTCTCCTTGATGTTGGGATCCTGCAATACCCGGCTCTGTGCCGCCGGCTGAACTCCAGTCCCGGCGATGTCGATGTCGAGGTCACCGCTGAGCACCCGGTTGTCGATGTCATCGGCGTTGACGTTGAGGGCGACCTCGATCCGATCCGGCAGGGCCTTTCGGTTGGGGTCCGTCGCCGGGTCCCACTGATCGTTGCGGACGAGGTTGAAGCTCTTGCCCGGTTGGAGGTCTTGGAATTTGTACGGGCCGCTGGAGACGATCGAGTTCTTGTACTTGGCGCCGGTGTCCTTGTCTTTGGGGACCGGCATCGTGCTCGGCAATTGAGCGAGATAGTCGAATGTCGCGAAAGGCTGCTTGGTGTGGAAGATGATCGTCTGGTCGTCAGGCGTTTCGATCGCAGAGTCGGTGTTCGCATCCTTGGACTTGTACGGTCCCTTGTAGCCCTCTGGCAGATCGAGAACCGCCTCCCAATACGCCGGGCCATTCGGGAAAGTCGCCTTGTCGGTCGAGCGCAGCACGTCGTACTTGACATCCGCCGACGTGACCTCGGTGCCGTCGTCGAACTTGACCCCCTGGCGCAGCTTGTAGGTCCAGGTCTTCCCGCCATCGCTCGCCTGGCCCGCGGCCTCCGCGAGGTCGGGCACCAGCTGATTGCCCTCCTTGCCGACGCCTGACTTGAACATCATCAACGAGCGGCCGTACAAGCGCGCGAAGTTCCACGAATAGGAGTAGTAGGTCTCGCCGGGGTCAAGCGAGTCCCAGTCTCCCGCGTTGGCGAACTTCAGGGTTCCGCCCTTTGTGTCGGACGGATTGACGATCGATTTGCTGGCGGCATCGAACCCAGAGCTACCGGATTGGTTGCCCGACCCCTGGTTGCTGGTTCCGCCGCCGCCCCCGCAGGCCGAGACCACCAAGGCCGCGGTTACGCCGAGAGCGGCGAAGCCTCTCGTTCGACGCCATGTTGAATGGCTCATTCGTTTTCCCTTCTGGTTGTCGGGGATGGCCCCGAAGGTGATTCCTATCGGTTGGCTCGTGGATCGAGGGCATCGCGCAATCCATCACCAAACAGGTTGAAGGCCAGCACGGTGATGAAGATCGCCATACCCGGCCAGAACATGAAGTGCGGCTGGGTGTAGTAAGCAACGGCGTCCGAGAGCATCCCGCCCCAGCTCGGGGTGGGCGGGCGAATGCCCACGCCGAGGAACGACAGCGCCGCCTCGAACAAGATGTTTGTTGGAATCAACAGCGTCGAGTACACCAGGATCGGGCCGATCAAGTTTGGCAACATCTCCGCACGCAGGATGTACCCGCGGCGAGCGCCAAGGCTGCGGGCAGCCTCGACGTATTCACGCTCCCGCAGCGACAGCGTTTGGCCGCGAATGATCCGCCCGATATAGGGCCAGTTGAAGAAGCCGATGATGAAGATCAACAGGGCGATCCGCAGCTGGTTGCCCTCCAGCCCGAACGCCTGGTCCGGGAAAACTCCCGCCAGGGCGATGGCGAAGACCAGCAGCGGGAACGCCAGGAAGATGTCCATCAGCCGGCTGATCGAGGTGTCGACCAAGCCGCCGAAGAAGCCGGCGACGATCCCCAGCGTGGTCCCGATGAGCACCGACAACATGGTTGCGAGGAAGGCGATCAGCAACGAGATCCGGCTGCCGTACACGATCCGGCTGAAGATGTCGCGGCCGTTCACCGGCTCGATGCCCATGAGGTGGTCCCAGCTCATGCCGCCCAACGGGCCAATCGGTGCCAAGGTGCCACCCGCGGTGTCGATCAGGTCCTGGTGGAACTCGTTCGGCGGGTGTCCGAGCACCGATACGATCAGCGGCGCAAAGATGGCCACCAGAATGAGGAAGATCAGGACACCGAGGCCGGCGAGGGCAACTCGGTCCTTGCGCAGCCGCATCCAGGCGATCTGCCCAAGGGAGCGCCCCTCGGTCCGCCCCACGCCTCCAGCCAGGACCGCATCCGGGATGACGGCCTCGGCCTCCGCACCCACCTCCGGCGGTAGCGTCAACTCCAGTCCCTTCTCGACCTTGCCAAAGCGGGCCCGCCCGCTGAGTCGGTCGCTGAGCCGCTGTCTGTTCGGGACTCAGTCCAAGCCGGTCATGCACCACGCATCCTCGCCCGACGATATCTCGAAGATT
>DATFQP010000323.1:0-5722 GCA_035264145.1 Propionibacteriaceae bacterium | reverse complement strand
GCATGCTCGTGCTGGCGATCACTGACCTGCGTCAGCTGGTCAGGGTGGCCGACATCGCAGCGGCGATGAGCGTCGAGGGCCTCCTCGGCACCGACGACGTGTTCGCTGCCGACCTGCACGCCCTGCGGCCCCACCCCGGGCAAGTCACCTCCGCCGCCAACCTCCGAGCTCTGATGGCCCAAAGCGAGATTCGCGAGAGCCATCGCACCAAGGCCTGCACCCGGGTCCAGGACGCGTACTCCCTGCGCTGCTCGCCGCAGGTGGCGGGCGCCGTCCGTGACACCATCGCGCACGCGGCCGCCGTCGCCGAGATCGAGCTCGGGGCAGCGATCGACAACCCAGTGATCACCCAGGACGGGCGCGTGGAGTCGAACGGCAACTTCCACGGTGCGCCGGTCGCCTACCAGCTCGACTTCCTCGCCATCGCCGTGGCGGACCTAGCGAGCATTGCTGAGCGCCGGACCGACCGTTTCCTCGATCGCGCGCGCAGCTCCGGACTGCCACCGTTCCTGGCCGACGACGCCGGCGTCGACTCCGGGCACATGATCGCCCACTACACCGCGGCGGCCATCGTGTCGGAGATGAAGCGGCTGGCGGTGCCGGCTTCGGTCGATTCCATCCCCAGCTCGGCCATGCAGGAGGACCACGTATCTATGGGCTGGTCCGCGGGACGCAAACTCCGGCTGGCCGTCGACGGGCTGACCCGGGTGCTCGCCGTCGAGTTGCTGACGGCCGCCCGCGGCATTGAGCTTCGTGCTCCGCTCTCTCCGTCACCCTCCACCGGCGCGGTGATCGCCGCCCTCCGCTCGGCCGGGGTGCCGGGACCAGGAACGGATCGCTGGCTGGCACCCGAGATCGAGATCGCCGTCGATTTGATCCGCACTGGCGCGGCCGTCGCGGCCGCGGAGGCCGTGGTCGGCCCCCTGGCCTGAGAATCCCAACCCCCAAGAAAGGTGATGATCACTATGGAAGGCGCACGACGCGTACGGGCGCCGCGTGGCGCCGCGCTGACAGCCAAGAGCTGGGCCACCGAAGCTCCGCTGCGGATGCTGATGAACAACCTGGACCCCGAGGTTGCCGAACGACCGGACGACCTGGTGGTCTACGGCGGCACCGGCCGGGCAGCCCGGGACTGGGGTGCTTTCGACGCCATGGTCCGCACTCTCACCACGCTCGAGGCGGACGAGACGATGCTGGTGCAGTCTGGCCGGCCGGTCGGCGTGATGCGTACTCACGAGTGGGCGCCCAGAGTGATCTTGGCCAACTCCAATCTTGTGCCGGACTGGGCGAACTGGCCGGAGTTCCGCCGGCTCGAGAAACTCGGCCTCACTATGTATGGGCAGATGACCGCGGGGTCGTGGATCTATATCGGGACGCAGGGGATCGTGCAAGGAACGTACGAGACGTTCGCGGCCGTCGCGGAGAAGCGGTTCGGCGGCACGCTGGCCGGAACGCTCACCTTGACCGGCGGCTGTGGCGGCATGGGCGGCGCCCAGCCGCTCGCGGTCACCCTCAACGACGGCGTTTGCCTGATCATCGACGTCGACCGGGCCCGGCTCGAGCGCAGGGTGCAGCACCGCTATCTGGACGAGATCGCCGTTGACCTGGACCGTGCCGTGGCCACGGCGTTGCAGGCCAAGGCGGATCGCCGGGCCTGGTCGATCGGAGTAGTGGGCAACTGTGCCGAGTTGGTCCCCGAGCTGCTCCGCCGAGGCGTGCCCATCGACATCGTCACCGACCAGACCAGCGCGCACGACCCACTGTCCTACCTCCCCGAGGGCGTCGCAGTCGAGGACTGGTCGGACTACGCCGAGCGCAAGCCTGAGGAGTTCACCGATCGTGCCCGGGCCTCCATGGCCCGGCACGTGCAGGCGATGGTGGAGCTCGCCGACGCCGGGGCCGAGGTCTTCGACTACGGCAACTCGATCCGGGACGAGGCGCGGAAGGGCGGGTACGAGCGGGCCTTTGAGTTCCCGGGCTTCGTGCCCGCCTACATCCGACCCCTGTTCTGCGAGGGGAAGGGCCCGTTCCGCTGGGTGGCTCTATCCGGTGATCCGGCCGATATCGACGCGACGGACCGAGCGGTGATGAAGCTGTTTCCCGACCATGACCGGTTGCAGAAGTGGCTGCGCGGCGCGCGGGAGAAGATCGCCTTTCAGGGCCTGCCCGCCCGGATCTGCTGGCTGGGCTACGGCGAACGGGACCGGGCTGGTCTGGCCTTCAACGACCTGGTGGCAGCAGGAGAGATACGCGCGCCGATCGTCATCGGTCGAGATCATCTGGATTGCGGGTCAGTCGCGAGCCCGTACCGGGAGACGGAGGCGATGGCCGACGGCTCGGATGCCATCGCCGACTGGCCGCTGCTCAACGCCATGATCAACACTGCATCTGGAGCTGGCTGGGTCTCGATCCACCACGGTGGCGGCGTGGGCATCGGGCGGTCGATCCATGCCGGTCAGGTGTCGCTGGCCGACGGTACGGAACTCGCGGCGCAGAAGCTCGCCCGGGTGCTCACCAACGACCCCGGGATGGGTGTGATCCGGCACGTCGACGCCGGGTATGACCTGGCGGATCAGGTGGCGGCGGAGCGGAGCCTACGGATCCCGATGAACGAGATCGACGCGGCGACCGGGTCGGCATGACGGAGAGCTTCGACGCACTCTGGTCGGCGATCGTGGAGGTCGGCCGCTCGGCCACCACGGGCGGCTACCACCGGTACGCGCTGACGGAGGAAGATCATCTGCTCCGGGAGTGGTTTGCCGGGGAGGCCGGGGCGCGTGGCCTCACGCTGACCGAGGACCGGATGGGCAACCAGTGGACCTGGTGGGGTGACCCCGATGAGCGGCCCGGCGTGGTCACCGGCTCGCATTTGGACAGTGTGCCGGACGGTGGCGCCTTCGACGGACCGCTCGGCGTGATCAGCGCGTTTGCCGCTATCGACCGGCTGCGGGAACAGGGATTTCGACCTGATCGGCCGATCGGTGTCGTCCACTTCGGCGACGAAGAAGGGGCTCGCTTCGGTGTCGCATGCGCCGGATCGCGGGTCATCACCGGCGCGCTGCCCGCGGAGCGAGCTCTTGGCCTGGTCGACTGCGACGGCGTCACGGTAGCCGAGGCGCTGAGAGGAGCCGGCCGATCTCCGGACATGGTCGGCCCAGACGCCGAAACCGTGCGTCGGGTCGGCAGCTTCGTGGAACTGCATGTCGAACAAGGCCGTGGTCTCGTGCACCTCGGCCAGCCGGTGGGCATCGGTACTCACATTTGGCCGCACGGGCGATGGCGTCTGGACTTCCCAGGTGAGGCGAACCATGCGGGCACCACTGCCATGGCCGACCGCCGGGACGCGATGATCCCGCTGGCCGAAGCCGTGCTGACCGCCCGCCAAGCCGGGCTGGCCGAAGGCTGCCTGGCGACGGTCGGCCGGATCGACGTACGACCGGGTGGCGTCAACGCCGTCCCGGGCGCCACGACCGCTTGGCTCGACGCCCGCGGTGCCCACGAGGAAGCGCTACGCCGGACGGTGGCCGCCGTGATCGCGGTGGCGGACACTGCCGAAGGCAGCGTTAGAGAAGAGTCCTGGACTCCGGTCACCCGCTTCGATACCAAATTGATCAAGCGCCTGCAGAATGTCCTGCCCGACGCGCCGCAGCTGGGCACCGGTGCCGGTCATGACGCCGGAATCCTGGCCAACGCGCAAATCCCGGCCGCGATGATCTTCGTCCGCAATCCGACCGGGATCTCCCACTCACCCGCAGAGTTCGCCGAGCGCGACGACTGCACTGCCGGCGTTGAGGCCTTGGCCGAAGTTCTGCGCGCGCTGACCGGAGACGCCGGATGAGCAGGTACTGGGCGGAGCATGTCCAGCTGCCGGGCGGGCTCGCTTCCCGGGTCAGCTTCGAGGTGAGGGACGGGCGCTTCGGCGCGGTCGAGGCCGGCGTCGACCGCGAGTCCGGCGACGAGCCGTTCGACGGCGTGGTGCTGCCAGGCTTCGCCAATGCGCACAGCCACGCCTTCCACCGGGCGCTGCGCGGGCGCACACAGGCGGATCGGGGGTCGTTCTGGATTTGGCGGCAACAGATGTACGCCGTCGCAGACCGGCTCAACCCCGATTCCTATCTTGAGCTCGCCCGTGCGGTCTTCGCCGAGATGACACTGGCCGGGATGACCGTGGTCGGTGAATTTCACTACCTGCACCATGACCGGAGTGGTCGGCGCTATGCCGATCCGAACGCGATGGGCGCCGCGCTCATCCAGGCCGCGCAGGAAGCCGGAATCCGAATCACTCTGCTAGATGCCTGTTACCTCAGTGGCGGCCTCGACGGCAACGGGCACCGCCCCCTCGATCCGGTGCAGCAACGGTTCAGCGACAGCAGCGTGACTGCGTGGGCCGAGCGCGTAGCAGCAATGCCCGAGAGCCCGACGTCCCGGATCGGGTCCGCACTGCACTCTGTTCGGGCCGTACCGGAAGCAGCACTGGCCGAGGTTGCTGATCTTGCGGCGCCTCGGCCAATGCATGTCCACCTCAGCGAGCAGCCGGCCGAGAACCATGCCGTACAGGCGTTCTACGGCTGTACGCCGACCCAGCTGCTCGCTCGACACGGGCTGCTTGGCCCGGAGACGACCGCGGTCCACGCGACCCACATGACCGGTTCGGACATCACCCTGCTCGGCGACGCCCGAACCGCCGTCTGCTTCTGCCCGACCACGGAGCGTGACTTGGCCGACGGCATCGGCCCGGCTCGCGCACTCGCTGACGGTGGAAGCCCGATTTGCTTGGGCTCCGATCAACACACCGTGATCGACATGTTCGAGGAGATCCGCGGGCTCGAGTCTCACGAGCGGCTCCAGAGCCACGAGCGCGGCCGCTTGACCTCCGACGAGCTAGTCAACGCGGCGAGCGTTGCCGGGTACAACAGCCTCGGCTGGGAGGGGGGCCGGATCGCTGAAGGCGCCCCAGCCGACTTCATAGTTGTAGCCACCGACTCGGTGCGTACGGTCGGCAGCCGCCCCGACCAGGTGATCCATTCCGCGACCGCCGCCGACGTCCGCCGGGTCGTAGTCGCTGGTGAGACCGTAGTCTCCGACGGCGAGCACCGTCTCGGCCCGATAGCACCTATGCTGGCCAAGGCTCTGGCCAGATTGGATGATCAGCCGTGACCAGCACCGTGATCACTGGCATCGGCGAACTCGTCACTTGCGACGGCAGGGGTCCTGACGGCCTGGGTATTCGGACCGGCGCAGCGGTCGTCGTCAATGAGGAGCGGATCCACTGGATCGGACCGGCACGCACAGCCCCAGCCGCCGATCGCCAGATCGACCTCGACGGGCGGACTCTGATCCCCGGCTTCGTCGACTCTCACTCCCACCTGGTCTTCGCCGGTGACCGGGGCGCTGAGTTCGTCGCCCGGATGGCCGGTGAACCGTACGACGGCGGCGGCATAGCCAGCACGGTCGACGCGACCCGCTCGGCCTCCGCCGACGAGCTGGCCGCGCTGGCAGCTGGCCGGGTTGCCGAGATGCGCGCCCAGGGCACCACCACCGTGGAGATCAAGAGCGGCTATGGCCTCACCGTTGCCGACGAGCTCCGCAGCCTTGAAGTGGCTCGGCAGTTCACCACCGAGACCACGTTCCTCGGCGCCCACGTCGTGCCGCCTGAATGGCGGGGCGACCGGGCCGGTTACCTCGACCTGATCACCGGGCCGATGCTCGCCGCCGCAGCACC
>DATFQP010000322.1:0-3662 GCA_035264145.1 Propionibacteriaceae bacterium | reverse complement strand
CCGATTCAATCTCGGCGAGTTCCTCCTGCCCAGCCTGGTCGTGATCTTGGCACTGACATTCCTCGGCCAGTCCCTACCTCGGGTGGCAGTCGTCAGCACCATCGGCATGTATCTGTTCATCTTTGCCGTCATCGCTGATTCGGCGATCATGTGGCGCGGGTTCAAGAAGGTAATGGCCACCCGACTCCCCAAGGCTTCGCCGCGTGGGCTGATGTTGTATGGCATGAACCGCGGCATACAAATCCGCCGTTTCCGAATGCCGCCACCCCGCGTCAAGCGCGGTGAAAAGAAGTTCTAGCCGGTGCAGAACAACGCGGCGGCGGCCGAGCGAAGATTGTCAGCCGAGAAGCAGAGCCTGACCTGATGGCGTGGCGGTGGCTCCCAGATCGAGAGCCGGACGACGGCTCCCTATCTCGCACATTTGCCAGCCAGGGTGAGGCAGAGACCTGGTTGGGCGAGTTCTACCCCGAGCTGATCGCCGCGGGAGTGCAGGGGGTCAGCCTCTACGAGGAGGATCGCCTGGTCTACGGCCCGATGAACCTTGGGCCCGACTACGACTGATCGCGCTCACGGCTCCCTGACCCCGGGGGTCACGAACGGTGGTTTGGTGATCACGAACGGCTCTCGTCGGCTCCGAATGCCGACGAACACCCCGTCACCGTCGGCGAGCTCAGGCATGAGCAGTGCCAGTGCGATCCCGGTTTTGAGGGTGGGCGAGAAGGTGCCGGAGGTGACGGAGCCGATCTCTTCTCCGGCCGGGCCATAGACGGACATACCCGGGCGCGGAATGCCTCGTCCGACTGCCTTCAGCCCGCGCAACAGTCGCCGCGGGCCGCGCGTCCTCTCGGCTCGAAGGGCAGCATCCCCGAAGAACTCGTCCTTCGTCCAGCCGACTGCCCACCCCAGACGCGCCTGTACGGGCGTGATCTCTTCGGAGAGGTCCTGGCCGTGCAGCGGATAGCCCATCTCGGTGCGCAGGGTGTCGCGCGCAGCCAGGCCGGCCGGCTGCAGTCCGTACGGAGCGCCGGCTTCCGCCAGCCGCTGCCAAACCTCGACGGCGGCGTCCACGGGGATGATCAGCTCGTAACCGCGTTCACCCGTGTAGCCCGTTCGACAGATAGTGATCGATTGGCCTGCCCATTCAGTGGCCGTGAAGGACATGTAGTCATGCCCGGCGGGAAAACCGGCTGCCGTCAGCACCTCGTCGGATTCAATGCCTTGCACCGCGAGGATGGCGAAGTCGTCGTGATCGTTCGAGACGGTGACTCCCGCAGGCGCGGATCCGGTCAGAAGGTCGACAACGCGTGCGCAGTTGGCCGCGTTCGGGATGAGCAAGACCTCGTCGGGCGATCTCAAGTAGGCGATCATGTCATCCACCACGCCGCCGTCCTCGTTGCAGATCAGCGTGTACTGAGCCTGTCCGGCTACGATCTTGGCCAGATCGTTGGTCAAGCACCGGTTGAGGAATTCGGCCGCACCCGGCCCAGTGACCGTCGCCTTGCCGAGGTGGCTGACGTCGAAGACTCCAACAGCCTGGCGTACGGCGGCGTGCTCAGCCAGGACTCCGGCTCCGGCGTACTCCAAGGGCATGGACCAGCCGCCGAACTCCGCGAACTTCGCCCCCGCCGCAACGTGCTGGATGTGCAGCGGCGAGGTCTTGAGGGCCGCAGCGGGCGTGCCGTGTACGGCGTCGAGCTCGCCGAGTTCCATGATCACCGAACCTACCGCACCGCTGGCACCGAGGAGCTGCGGTCAACATGTCAGGAGCTAGCCTGTGACTCGTTTTGGGACACCCCACTCCGTTATGAAAGGTGGCACTGTCATGCCGACACCTTCGTTGCCGACCCTGACGATCGCCAGGTCGGTTCCGCGCAACGTGGACGTGCTGGTGGTCGGTCTGTCATCCGAGGGGTCTGTCGGAGTGCCGAAGGACGTGGAGCAGGCGTACACGAAGCGCTTCGGCTCCGGTGTGGGTGATCTGACGCTCTCGATCGGCGCAAAACCGGAGGTGGGCAGCCGGCGGACCCTGCCGGCAGTGCGTAACGGACCTCGCCTCGTCGTGGTCGGGATCGGCAAAGGCGAGCCAAGTATGGACGAGCTGCGGCAAGCCGCGGGCAATGGCGTCCGAGCAGCCGGAGAACTCTCCGAGGAGGCGCCGCTGTCTGTGGCCGTCAGCCTTGGTCAAGGTGAGGGCACCGTTCGCGCGGTTGCAGAGGGTGCCCTCCTGGGCAGCTATCGATATGCCACCCTAAGTGCGAATACGAACGGCTCCGCACCGGGCGCCGGGATCGAAAGCATTACGGTGGTCGAGCCTGGTGCGCCTCAGAAGGGCATCGCTCAGGACGCCTTGACAGTGGCGCGCGCGGTGGTCACCGCCCGAGAGTGGGTCAACCTGCCGCCGAACCTGCTGTATCCGGCATCGTTCGCCGACGAGGTTCGCGGCTTCGTCAAGGCCGCACCCGTAGCGATCGAGGTGCTCGATGAGAAGGCTCTGCTCCGGGACGGCTACGGGGGAATCCTCGCCGTGGGCGGCGGATCATCGCGGCTTCCGCGATTGGTTCGGCTCAGTTATCGGCCACGAGGGGGGAAGACCCACCTGGCGCTGGTCGGCAAGGGAATCACTTTCGACTCCGGCGGTTTGAACATCAAAACTGCCGACGGCATGTACACGATGAAGTGCGACATGTCCGGCGCTGCGGCAGTCTTCGCCGCAACCCGAGCGATCGCCGACCTCGGTCTGAAGATCAATGTCACCGCGTACGGGTCGCTTGCCGAGAACCTGCCCTCCGACACGTCCTACCGGCCGTCCGACGTGCTCACCATCTACGGCGGAAAAACCGTGGAGAACGGCAACACGGACGCCGAAGGCCGGCTGGTGCTGGCCGACGCTCTCGCCCGAGCGGGTGAAGACCGGCCCGACCTCGTGGTGGACGTCGCCACACTGACCGGCGCATGCGTCGTAGCCCTCGGCTCCCGAACGGCGGGTTTGATGACTTCCGACGGCGAAACCGCAGACCGGCTGCTCGCCGCGGCCGAGGCCGGTGGCGAAGAGGTCTGGCAGCTGCCCATTCCGGCCGAGACCCGCGGCAAGTTGGACTCCAAGGTGGCGGATCTGAGGTCAACAGGTACCGATCGAGCGGGTGGCGCCTTACTGGCCGCCGCCTTTCTGCGGGAATTTGTGGCGGACGGCACCCCATGGGCACATATCGACATCGCGGGACCGGCCTTCAACGATGGCGCCCCCTATGGCTACGTCAGCTCCGGCGGCACGGGGGCCGGCGTCCGCACCCTCATTGCCCTTGCCCGGTCCTTGGCCAGCTAGGCCAAGTTCTTTGATTGGGTCGGATCGCGCGAGCGAACACACCGTTCGCGAGCGTCGATAAATCGCGCTCCGCCGATTGGAGGACCGATGAGCGAACGGCGGCCGCGAGCGAAGCGAGCGTTCTGGCCGCCGTTCACGAAGAGAGACGACAACGGCGGGTCGGATCGCGCGATCGCGCGAGCGAACAAGACCAAAGGGGGCCTTGGCCGTGCTGGCAGCGCCCTGGCATCGCTTGCTCCATCCGATGCGTGCGATGCCTCTGCCAGCACGGCGTGATGAGACGCCACCCCCCAAACTTGTGGTGCTGTCAGGCTGGCCCACGGCGTCAACGTCTCATCTA